>CANQTB010000078.1 GCA_947626665.1 uncultured Eggerthellaceae bacterium | reverse complement strand
TCCAGCGACGATCGTCTTGAACACTTTGCCACCAGGAATCTGGAACTCACGATGCATCTGCGGCATCTTGTAGATGAGCTTGAAGTACGCGAGGAAGAACAGCACGTAACCGACGAGGTAGATGACGACGGTCATGCCGATCGCGGTCAGGTAGCCGACCGAAGAGGACGAACCGCCGGAGAGGGCGATCGATCCGCAGAGAACGGCGTCCCAAATCGTGACCAGGATACCTTGGATAACGACGGTCTTCACGGAGATGCCATGCTTGTTGGTCTTCGCCAAGGACTGCGGGATGATGCCTTCCTTCGCCGTGTCGAGCAGGGCGCGGGACGGACCGACGATCCAAGCGGAGATCTCAGCGAGAACGCCAAGGGCGAGCAGGATGGCGACGATGTAGGTGACCCAACCGATTCCGAAGTGTCCGAAGATGTTCTGGAAGGCAGCCACAACGCCGTAGCTCAGGTTGGCGTCAAGTTGCTCGGCCGACATGGTAGCCGCAACGGAGATGCCACCGATGGCGTCGAAGAGGATTGCCATGATGCAGAGGACGATCATGACGAGCGGATAGGTGCGGTTCGGGTTCTTCAGCTCGTTTACATGGGAGGCAGAGGCCTCAACGCCCATGTAGGCCAAGATGAAGGACGCGAAGATGACGAGCGTGTCAACCTGTCCGAAATTCGGGACGATTTCGTCCACGTTGAACTGCAGGTAGGAAACACCACCGGTCGCAAAGTAAGCCGCGAGGCCAATGAGAAGGATGGCGACGGGGACTACGATGCCACCGATGAAGCCGATCTTGGAGATACGGGCGGTCAGGCGGGTGCCGCCGAGCTGCGTGAGAGTGAGGCCCCACACGATGATGGCGACGCCGATGAACATGACGAGCGGGTTGTTGTAGAGGGCATCCCAGCCAACCACATAGGCGACGGCTGCTAAGACGAAGAATGCCATCGTGACGAATCCGACCGTGATCTGGAACCACTGGAAGAACAGTGCGGCGAAGCCCCAGCGCTTACCAAGGGTGTTGCCGACCCATGCGAAAATACCACCGGATTGCCATCCGTCCACCGTTGACATCTCAGCGGCACACATGGCAACAGGCAGGAACCAAAAGATTCCGCCAAGAATCAAGAAGAAGATGAGGTGCAATCCTGATGAAGCAAATGTTGGGTACTCGTAAACCGTCATTACCATGGAAGCGGTAATGGCAAAGAATCCGAAGAAACCCAGTGTTTTGGCGACTTGCGCGCCTCCACCATTTTTGCCGGCTGCGCCTCTGGTAAGGCCTCCGGCAGAGCTTGGTGAGCTTGTCATATTTTGAGTTTTCATGACGTGCTCCTTTCGTTTCCGTGTATCTCTACCGTTTTTTCTGACCGTTCTTTGCTTGCCTGTCTTCGGTCTGGCCTTATTATCATGTTCCTCATGAGGCAAAACGCCTGCATGGGGCATTTGTGCCGTCCTTGACTGTGATGCGTAGCAACCTCGTTTGTTTTGAACGTTTTTCGTAAGATTTGAAACTCCCCCGTCATAAACGAGGGTTTCGACGTTTTGCGGAGATCGCGGGGCTTTCGCGAATTCGAGCGCCTCAGCGAAGAGAATTTGCGGGACTTTCGCGGGTTTAGAGGGCCTCGGCGAAGAGGTCTTCCCCTTTGATGAGATGGTAATCCTCCGAGGAGAAATCAAAGCCTCCTGCGCAAATGAAGCCAATAGCACCGATGCGCACATCCGGAATCGCATGCACCTGCATGGCCTCCGAATCGCACTCGGTACGTCTCATCGGCCGGTCATATCGTTTGCATCCAAAGAAATCGAAAGTGCCTCCACGATCGAGAACGCAATCGAATTCACCATTTGTCTTCGTAGTTGGATCATCGTACCAATAGCTTCCGAAATCGCGCACCCCTTTCAGCCTTCCCACGCGCGCAAGCCGCTTAAAGTACTGCGAGGCGATGCTTTCGAAACGTCGATCCACAAATTGCCGAAGCGAAGGCGCGATCTCATTCTCGTAAAATGCCTGCTCGCCAAGATTTGCCAATGGTGCCGCATTGCCGAACAGAAAGGCAAAGTAAAGCCGCATGAGGTTGTCGGAAATCTCATAGAACTGCTTTTTCTTGTCGCTCCGACGATTGATGGGCGACGTTTTACGAATGGTCTCCATGTTCAGGAGGTTCTTCAGTTGCTTGTCGAGCAATCCATTGCTCTGCTCCCCCACGATGGCCCGAATCTCGGAATAGCGCATTTTGCCGTTTCCGAGCGCTTCTAAAATACGCACGTCAAAGGCGCGCTGTACCTCCTTGAGCATAACGTTTTCGATGTGCGTCCGCAAAAGCCCCGTCTCGGGAAGCAGCAATTCCACCATGTTTTTCGCAGGCGTTTTGTCGTAGTTGAGAATCGAAAGCACATACGGCGAACCGCCGAACATTCCATAATACGCGGCCTTTTCGTAAGGACTTTTATCGGGGAAAAAGCGCGCTGCATCGTAATAGTCGAATTCCTCAACATGAAGGATCGCCGTGAACCGTCCAAACAGCGGGTTGCCTTCTTCAAGGAGCTCCCGCATCACCGTGATGTACGAACCGCAGAGGACGAGCTTGATATGCGGCGGCAGAGTGTCGATGATAGCTTGGAAGCAAGAATCGACCTGTGCACCTTTGAGCGATTCCTTGAGATATTGATACTCATCGATGACGATAAGCAACGGCTCCTCGCGAGATTTCAGGAAATCGAAGAGATCGTAAAGGCTATTGAAGCGAAGCTGCGGAAGCCCGAGAGATTTGCTGACGCTTCGGCAGAGCAGCTCGATGTTGCCTTCAAACGTGCTTTGAACACAGAGATGCTCCACCACGGTACCCTCAAAGCTCTTTGCTGCCTTTGAGATAAGCGTCGACTTCCCCGCCCTCCGTTTTCCGTACACGAGAACCGCCGTTTTCGATGGGGAGGAAAACTGCTCTTCGAGAATGCCCAGCTCTTTTTCGCGCCCGACAAACACTTCGTCTCCTAAACTTAATTAAACTGAAATTTTTTTCACTGAAAGTAAATTCAGTTTAATATTTGCCTCGTAAATTGTCAACGCAAAGCGAGGAATGACGTAGTAAAATTGTCCAGCATTATCATATATGATAATGCTGGAGAGGATCTTGATGTACGAGATCAACTACTACGAAGACAACAGGGGAAGGCGTCCCGTTGAGGAGTTCATCGACGGACTTTCTCCGAAGATGAAGGCCAAGGTGTTCGGCAGGCTTGAGCTTTTGGAGGAGCATGGACCGGCTCTTGGCATGCCCTTCTCGAGGCATCTTGACGACGGGATATTCGAGTTGAGAACTGTGCAGGGAAACGATACTACGAGAATTCTCTATTTCTTCGTTGTTGGAAACGAGATCGTACTCACACACGGCTTCGTTAAGAAAACGCAGAAGACCCCTGCATGGGAGATTGAGCGGGCGAAAAGGATACGCGAGGACTGGAGGTCGAGAAATGAGTGATTTCAGGAACCATTTGGAAAGATCCCTCCAAGACGAAGAGTTCGCCCAAGAGTGGGAAGAGCAGTCGGCAGAACGTGCTGTGATGCGACAGATCGTGGAAGCACGGATAGGGCAAGGACTCTCCCAGCAGGAACTCGCTGAGCGCTGTGGCATGAAGGCTTCAAATCTCTGTCGACTTGAGAACGGAAACGGCAACCCTTCAATAGCGACTCTTGAGAAGATAGCACATGGTCTCGGCAGAAGATTAGAGATTAGTTTCGTCTAATATTGCTCAACATTCAGAAGGAAAACGTCGGGAGGCCGCCTTTTTCATTGGCGGCCTCCCGAGTTCACGGCTTATAGATGAATCGCTGTTAAATCAGTAATCCCTATATTTCTTGCACTAAGCGTTCGCGACAATGTGCTGTACCGAGCGACGTCCGGAATAAACCGTGCTGCAAGCGTCTGAACCGCAAACCTCGACAGCATAGCGGACCATATATTCCATGTTGCTCTCATTGCCAATAGCATATAGACCCTCAATTGGAGAACCGTCCCAGTGAACTACCTGAAAATCCTCATTTACCATCAATCCACCGGCAGTTCCATGAGCAATGAGAACCTGACGTGCCGCGTAATACGGCGGATTTTCGATTTTCTCTAAATATTTAGCATCCTTACTAAACTCTATATCATTACAATGATAGCTTAAGGAATTGATGGACAGGGAGGCATATGATCGCGTTGTTTCACGGATCCGATCACGTGGTATCGCAGCCGAGTCTTGCGTTGGCACGACCGCGTAACGATTACGGGCCAGGATTCTATTGTACGCGCGATATTGAACTCGCGAAAGAATGGGCCTGCAAGAACGGGAAAGACGGCTACGCATGCCGCTACCATGTGGACGAGGACCATCTACGCGCACTCGACCTGCTCGATGGAACGCATTCCGTTCTCGAATGGATCGCCCTGCTGCTGAAGAACCGCACGTTTTCCCTCTCCAACCCCATCGCTGAAGAGGCACGCACGTATCTCGTGGACTCATTCGCATCGAACACCCTTGAATACGACTTGGTAATAGGCTATCGAGCCGACGATTCTTACTTCGCGTACGCGCAGGCGTTCGTTGAGAACGGCTTGACGATCGAACAGCTCGAACGCGCTCTGTTTCTGGGAAATCTGGGAGAGCAAACGGTATTGATATCCGACCGCGCGTTTGAGGCGTTGCGCTTTGTTGAGGCGGTTCCGTACAATGCGGCAGACTATTACCCGCGTTTCGCTCAGCGCGACCTTGCCGCCCGCACAACGTATCGAAACAGCGTGCGCAGTGCGCATGCGGAGGGAATGTTTGTTATGGACTTGATTCGACAAGGGGTGAGCGCCGATGCCTTACGCATACAGCGAGCTATATCTCGATGATGCCATGAAGTGTTTGGGCTCGGCATTTGACTACGCTCTCGACGAATGTAACCAGGAGCCGGAATGGTTCACCGATATGTTTATACACTCGCAATTCGCAAAGCAGTTCGAGCGCGGCAATCCTTCCGTGGTGTCGGGCATGTCGGGAATAGAGTTGGCTACGGCCGTGATGTGGACCGCTTATGGCGATAGCATCATGCCGAAACCGGAGCGAAAGGTCGGCTACAGCCCGTTTTATTGGGCCGGATGGGCACTTACATACTATCAATGGAAGTCGGGCAGGCGATTTCGCGATATTTTCAAGCGCATGCCCCTGCGCAACATACTGGATAGATATCCGCTGTTCCACGAGATGGATGTCGAACGGTTCTGCGATGAAATGGACCGTTGTTTGCAGAACGCACAAGGAGAAACCCGGCTGAAGCACATCCGGCAGGTTTCGGGACTTTCGCAGGCAGAGCTTGCGCGCAGGGCCCGTGTCGGTTTGCGGTCTATCCAGATGTACGAGCAACGCGTGAACGACATAGACAAGGCCCAAGCAAACACGCTGTATCGTCTGGCCTGCGCGTTGGGCTGTGACATCGAAGACTTGCTCGAGGCCCCGGCCGCATAGAGGCATGCCGTCCGCCTTCGAAGAAGAAAGCGAAACGGAGACACTACCAGAGGACCCGGAATTTTAAAACGTTATCTTAAAAACCAACGCCAGGCGGGAATGCATGTGATGATGCCGGAATCCGTTTCTATAACCTCGTCTTCGCCTTCTTCGACAATGACGGTCGCATGGTCAACCTCGTATTCCGCCATAGCCTCTGCGAGCGAACAGCATTCTCGTTTGCGCGTCGCGGCATCGCCTATGCTTTGCGTCACCTGATAAAGCTCCAGCGAGTCGTTGAAAAGCGTATCGCCGACGACGAAATCTATTTCGTAGCCATGCTCTCGGGTTTTCCCATAGGAGATCTCCGCATCGCGCCTCACAAAGAGCGAGCGGAGCAACTCGATGCAGACCGCGTCTTCGAGGGCTTGCCCCTCATCGACGGTCGATGCCGGCGCATTGGCGCGGGATAGGGCGGGATCGATAGGATACGCCTTGACCATGCCCGCAGAAGAACCCGATACGGCACGGGTCCTTTCCCGAACCGATTGAACAAGAAACGCTTCCTCGAAATACCCCAACACGTCGCCGAGAAACGAACGCCCGATGGCGATGCCTTGCGATTTCAGATCGTTCTCGCACTTTCGCAGGGAAAGCATGCGTCCACAGAGCTGCATAACCTTGCGCGCAAAGGCGGTGACGCCGCGTGGATTCCCCACGTTATGGCGTTCGAGCACGTCGCGAACCACAACGCGCTGCACATAGCCTTGAAGAACGGAAACGTATCTACTTGCATCCAGCTGCTGTATTGCGGGGAATCCGCCTTGCTTGAGGTAGGCTTGAAAAGCCCTTTGAAGCTGCACGCGCTCAACCGTCGAATAGGCAGGCGAGCCAACGTCGATGTCGGGATGATGGAACGCGACGTATTCGCGGAAGCTGAATGGGTACTGGACATATTCCAACGTTCGACCCCGCAGTTCCGATGAAAACTCGGAGGAGAGCATTTTCGAAGATGAGCCGCTGATGAAGATCGTAGCCTTGTGGGTATCGATGATCCGACGCAGCCATTTCCCCCAGCTTTCCATTTCCTGAATTTCATCGAAGAAGAAATAGGCTCCCTCATCTGCGGCTTCCGGATAAAGCCCGTAGAAGGATTCGAGCACTTGGTCCCCCGTCTCCGGCATCACAGGGCTAAGGCGCGTGTCGTCAAAGTTGAAATAAAGGATGCTCCGGGGTTCGATGCCGGAAGCGATGAGCTCTTCCATCGCTTGAAACAAGCGGTAGGTTTTTCCGCTTCTGCGCATGCCGGTTATAACCGTCACAAGATTGCCGGCGCGCGGCGGCAAGGGTTCACCGATTTCGAGCTCTCGCGGGAATATCGGCCTATAGGCATCGAGGGAGAAGTTTTTTATCTCTTCGAGAATGGACTGATTCAAGGAAACCTCACTTATGCCTTAAGAATTTGGCTCATTTGAAAAGTCATTTTATCAAATATTGGCTTTCTGAAACAGCCAAATTCTTCAATAATGGCGTCTCCGCATCGCCATTTTTTGTTTCTGGTTCGTGTGAGGGAAAGCAGAAGCAATAGGAGAGACAGCGTTCGTTGGACCGGCAATCGAGTAGGGAGAGCTTTCGAGAGAAGATTTCTTGAAGAAGCTCACTATTCACACCGCCACCAAGATGGCTGTGCCCGAGAAGCACCCGGGCACAGCCTGAAACAAACGGTAAGAAACACCGGAAAAGACGTCTCGCATTCTGGGCGACTTTCGCGGAACGAGCAGCTCAAGCGTTCTGAGCGGCTTTCGCGGATAGCGGCTCAGCCGTCCCAGGCGGTCTATCTTCCGCTGTGGTCGAACGACGTCGTGTACTCTTTGTCCGTCTTGCCGGTGATGATGTGGCTCTTATCGAGGTTCGCGATCTCGGCCTTCATGTCGCGCAGGAACTTATCGACCAGCGTCATCGAGAGGTCGGCACGGCACACGATACGCTGGACGACCGTCTCCTGCATGTTCGCCGGCAGCGGATAGGCCGGAATCTGCCAGCCGTGCATGCGCAGACGATCTTGCAGGTCGTACAGCGTCCAATCCTTTTCCGCGACGAGCTTCCAGCAGAGGATCGGGCATTCCTCGGCTGAATACACCATCTCGAAGATCCCCATCTTCGAGATCTCATCGACGAGGTGGTGCGCCACATCCATCGTGCGGGTGTGGATTTCCTTATAGCCCTCGAAGCCGTTGCGCAGGAACACATAGTATTGGCCGACGATCTGCGCCGCCGAGCGGCTGAAGTTGATGGCCATCGTGGCCTCTTGGCCGCCCAGGTAGCTTACCCAGAAGATCATGTCCTCGGGCAGCGCTTCCTTCGAGCGCCAGATAACCCAGCCGATGCCCGGGTAAACGAGGCCGTACTTGTGGCCCGATGTGGAGATCGACCACACGTTGGGAAGGCGGAAGTCCCATTCGAGGTCGGGCTCGATGAACGGGGCGATCATGGCGCCCGACGCGCCGTCGACGTGGATGCGCACCGGCACCTTCGCCGTCTTGTTGTACTCGGCGAGCAGCCTGTCCATGCCCTTCACGTCGTCGTAGCGGCCGGTGTAGGTGATGCCGATGATGCAGACGACGCCGATCGTGTGATCGTCGACGTATTTCATGGCGAGCTCGGGGTCCATGGAGAGATGGTTCTCGTCCATCGGCACGAGGCGCATCTCGATGTCCCAGTAGCGGCAGAACTTCTCCCAGCAAATCTGATAGCCGGAGGTCACGACAAGGTTCGGTCGGGTCTCTGAATACACGTCGATGCCGGCGGCCTTCGCGAGCGCCTTCCAGCGGAACAGCATGCCCAGGCCTCCGAGCATGCAAGCCTCTGACGAACCGACGGTCGAGGTGCCCATCGGCTGCTCATCGGGATCGGCGTGCCAGAGGTTCTCGAGAATGGCGACGCAGCGGTTCTCGATGTCTGCCGTCATCGGGTACTCGTCCTTGTCGATGGCGTTCTTCTCGAGCGTGTCCGCCATCAATTGCGTGGCCTCGGGCTCCATGTAGGTCTGCACGAAGGTCGCAAGGTTCTGATGCGCGTTTCCCTCGGTGGAGAGGTATTCGCGAATGAGCTCGGCCGCCACCTGCGGCGCTACCGGTTGATCATTCATATGGTCGACGGGCAGTTCCACATCGGAGGCGACACTTCCAAATATCGGGCTCAGCGCTCCCGTGAGGGA
>CANQTB010000077.1 GCA_947626665.1 uncultured Eggerthellaceae bacterium | reverse complement strand
GAGCGCCCTTCTATCGAAGCTCTTCCGAATCTCCTCGGGATCAACGCTTTGCGGCTCACGCAGTTTTATCCCGCGATCATCCATTGCAAACACACCTTTCACCTTATTCATTCAAGTTGCTTTTCACCGCACAGCAAATTCCGCCCTGCAAGGCCTCGCGCTATAAGCTTCATTCTGCAAGGCCTCGCGTCACAAGACTTAGTGACGGAAATGACGATGCCCGGTGAACACCATCGCAACACCCTGCTCGTCGGCGGCCTGAATAACCTCTTCGTCGCGGATCGAGCCACCCGGCTGAATCACCGCAGTCACGCCTGCCTGTGCCAGCACATCAAAGCCATCGCGGAAGGGGAAGAATGCATCGGATGCCGCCACGGCGCCCTTCGCCTTCTCGCCCGCCTGTTCAACGGCCAAGCGTGCGGAGTTCACACGATTCGGCTGTCCCGCTCCGGTGCCTACGGTCGCATGGTCCTTCGAAATCAGAATGGCATTCGATTTGATAGATTTGCACGCCTTCCACGCAAACAGCAGCTCGGCCATCTCCTCGTCGGTGGGCTTGCGCTTCGTAGCAACGGTGAACGATGCGGGGTCTTCCGCCACGTAGTCGCTTTCTTGGCAAAGCAGTCCGCCTTCCACGGAGCGATATTCCACCTCACCGTTCGCCTTGTTGATGCCGCCCGTCACAAGCAGGCGCACGTTGGGCTTTTCCTTATACATCTCGGCTGCATCGCCGCTGATCTCGGGCGCCACGATGGCCTCCACGAATTGTTTGTTGTCGAAGATTGCGGAAATGACCTCGGCTGTCACCGGACGATTGAACGCCATCACGCCGCCATAGGCGCTCACGGGATCGCACTCGTGCGCGCGCTTGTACGCGAGCGTAAGATCGTCACATTCGCAGATGCCGCACGGCGTCAGATGCTTCACGATCACGCATGCCGGACCATCGAACTCGCGGACCGCCGCCCAAGCAGCGTCGATGTCGAGGTAATTGTTGTAAGAAAGTTCCTTACCCTGAAGTTGCTTCGCTTGGGCAAGTGAATGCTCGGCGCCGATGAATTCGTCGCGCTGATAGAACGCCGCCTTCTGATGCGGGTTCTCGCCATAGCGGAGATCTTGCTTCTTCGTAAGCCCAAGCATTTGTTTCGTCGGGAATGCCGAATCCTCATCCGCATCGGAGCGTTCGGCCTCCACGTCTCTCAGCTGGCCGCCAAGCCATGAGGAAATCGCCTGATCATAGGCCGCTGTCATACGGAAGGCATCCAGAGCGAGCAGCGCCCGCGTATCGCGCGTCAGCGCGCCGTCGTGGGAGCGCATCTCGGCAAGCAGGGCATCGTAGGAGGCAGGATCGGTGACCACAGCCACGCTCTCGAAGTTCTTCGAAGCGGAGCGCAGCATCGAGGGGCCGCCGATATCAATGTTCTCAATGCAGGTGGCGAAATCGGCGCCGCTTTCCACCGTTTTCTCGAAGGCATAAAGGTTCACGACCACCATATCGATCATTTCGATCCCATGCTCACGCGCCTGAGCCATATGATGCTCGTTGTCGCGCTTAGCCAAAAGCGCCCCATGGACCTTTGGATGAAGCGTCTTCACGCGGCCGTCCATCATCTCGGGGAATTGCGTCACATCGTCGATCGGCGTTACGGAAACGCCGCTTTCGGCGATCGTGCGCGCCGTGCCGCCAGTTGAGATGATCTCCGCGCCGAACTCCTCTGAAAGGGCGCGCGCGAACTCAGCAACGCCAGTTTTGTCCGTCACCGAGATAAGAACTCGTTTGATCCGCGGGTTATCTGCCATGTCAATCCTTTCCTTCGGTGATTCGTACCTTGCCTTCTTCTGTTATTGTCACGTGCCCGCACGCGATGTCGCGCAGCACCTTTTGATAAAGCTCGTGTTCTACGCCGTGGATGCGTTCCTCCAGCGCCTCGAGCGTGTCGTTTTCCAGAACGCGCACCGGCTCCTGTGCGATGATGGGGCCGCAATCGTATTCATCGTTTGCGAAATGCACTGTGACGCCCGTCACCTTCACGCCGGCATCGAACGCCTCCTGAATGGCGTGCGCGCCTTTAAACGCCGGAAGCAACGCGGGATGAAGGTTTATCACACGCTGGGGAAACGCCTCGAGGATGACAGGGGTCACCTTGCGCATGTAGCCCGCCATCACAAGGTATTCCGCGCCCGCTTGCTTCATAGCCTGAACGATCGTGCGGTCAGCCGCCTCGGGATTTGCGTAGTCGGCACGCTGCAGCACGAGCGTAGGGATGCCGGCTCGCTCGGCACGCGTGATGCCATAGGCGTCCGGGTTCGAAGATGCAACGCAAACGATGCGAACGGGAAGCTCTTCGGTCGCAGCGGCGTCGATAATCGCCTGAAGGTTGGTTCCGCTACCTGAGATCAAAACGCCGATCGGAAGTTTTTCTGCCATCATCTTCCTTATCTCAACCGATGAAATCGTTGTGGTGCTTTCATTGAGAAGTTTAGCCGATGTGGCATTGTTTCGCATCGGCAGTTCGCAATGTTACACTGAATGCATGGACTACGAACTTCAGCGAAAAAGCATCAGAAACGTTTACCTGCGGGTGAAACCGCCCGATGGGCACATCGTCGTGACCGCACCGCATCGCATGAGCAAATCGGCCATCGATTCGTTTGTGGCTTCGCGACAGGCGTGGATTGAAAAGCAGCAGGCGCACCTTCGTGAGCAGGCGGCGAAGGGCCTTGGCTCGGTAGCTGACGAGCACTTGGGCAATACGGTGATGCTCTGGGGCAAAAGCTATCCGCTTCGCATTGTGGAAGGCAAAGGCTACGCCTTGTGTTTCGAAAGCGCCGGGGCGAACAAGGGCGAAGAGGCCGCCGAAGTGGTGTTCACCGTGCGCGCCGCAAGCACCGAGAAGCAGCGCCTCGCCCACTTCAACGGCTTTCTTCGCGAAATGGTTGTGGCAGAAATTCAGCGCCTGGCGCCCCTATGGGAAGGGCGCACGGGGCTTAACGCGAAGGAATGGCGCACACGCTTCATGACCTCTCGCTGGGGAAGCTGTTCCATTCAGGCGCGACGCATTTGCATCAACGTGCAGCTGGTGCACTACCCGCCCGAATGTTTGGAATACGTGATCGTTCACGAACTCGCCCACCTCGCGGAGCGCACGCACGGACCGCGCTTCCAAGCGCTCATGGATAAGTTTTTGCCCGATTGGCGCAAGCGCAGAACCCTCTTGAAGGCCTAAACGGCGCAAACGATGGGCCTTACCCAAGCGCTTGTGGGCAAATATTTTCGAACGCAGAACCTCGATTGCAATCCCGTGGTTCCAAATGCTCTTACAAAAGCACTCCCCACCGTGATCTCTAATGGCGCTTGAATACCGCGCTGGTAAACGCAGTGAGAGCGATGATCACGACGCAGATGCCAAGCCCGAGCCAAAGCAGATCGATGCCGGAAACACCTTTCAGCACCGCGCCGAGAAAATGCACGCCAAGCATCACGACGATCACGCTGACGAGCCGTTCTTTCAAATCGTCGAAATCGTGGAACTCGAGCCATGCGGGCAGTGGTATTTTCTGCGTGATGAAAAGCGTCGTGAGGCCGAGCGCCGTCATGAAGAGCACAACGCCAAGCAGATACATGTCGGTGAATTCCACGTATTCGATCGTGAGATCAGAGAGGTCGATCTCATCGGCAATAAACTCCATTGTGGTGAGAACCGCCCTGATCGTGGTGGCGATCACCAGGACGAATGAGCAGAGTGCAAGCCCGATGGCGGGAATCGCCGCAATGAGGCGTGTTTGGCTGATGGCGCGCTGCGCTTGGTTCGCGCGCTTCGATTCGCTTTCAGTCATTATCGACCTCCTCGGGCCGCCGGTATTTTTCGATGGGGTGCGAGGGGTCGTCTATCCAATTGAGCCAGCTTTCGGCATACACGTGAAGGTTGTGATAGCCCTCATTGTCGAGCAGTTCCGCCGCCGCACGTGCGCGCCGCCCGCCTTTGCAGTAGATAATCACGTCCTCATCGGGCGAGATGCCGTAATCGCGCATCTTTCGCGCGAGGAAATCCGCCGTGTTCGGCATTGCCTTCAACTCGAAATAATCGATGTCACGCGCATGGGGAATGTGCCCCTCATCGAATTCCGTCTTCGTGCGCATATCGATGATCGGCTCATCGTCAAGATGTTCGAGAACGTATTTCGCCCTCACAAAATTGAAAGCCACTTTCACACCCTTTCCCGCGATTCCTTTGAAGTGCCACCGTAATCGATCTCATGATAAGCGCTGGGCTGTGCGCGAGGGAGTTCATCTTCACGATCGGCATCGTTTCGTCAGATTGGAACATTTGAAGGCGAAACACCATTCCGCTCGAGCAAATGATAAAAGATGATAAAGCAAGATAAAATTTGATAAAAAATGATAAAACTTGATAAAGGCTTCTCAGTTGAGTTTTATAGCATACGAGGTGAAAACCATGGCATCTACGTCAGTATTCTCTCCGTCTTTTGGCAATCAACCCAGCAAGATCGTCGGTCGCACAACCGAGCTGCGAGAATTCGAGGAATCGCTCGCACAGGAACCCGGAAGCCGTGACCGCGCAATGCTTCTCATCGGGCAACGCGGCATTGGAAAAACAGTACTTCTGCTTGAAATGAAAGCACGCGCCGCGAAGGCGGGATTTGTTGCCGTGAAAGTGACCGAAGGCCCCTCAATGCTGGCTGAGATCATCGATCTCATTCAACTCACCCTGACCGATAAGTCCCGGGGAGAACATGAACGAATTCACACAAAAGACAGCCGACTTTCCGGCTTCGGCTTTAGCATCACGGGATCCGGCATCAACGTCTCCTTCACACACAAAAACAAGCAGGCTGTCGGATTCCGCGTGGCGCTCAGTCAACTTTGCGATGTACTCGCTGATCAGCGCCTCGGGGTTCTCCTTCTGATAGACGAAATACAGCCCAACTCCGAAGAAATGCGCATGCTTGCAAAAACATATCAGGAGCTGATCGGTGAATCGGAGAATATCGCCATTGGGATGGCGGGGCTTCCAAGCACCATGTCTCATATCCTTAACGAGAAGACGCTCACTTTTCTCAATCGCGCCCGGCAAATTAAGCTTGGCCCCATCTCTATTCAAAGCGTGGAAACGTACTATTCATCAGTTTTCAAGCAACTGGGATATCACTTGAGCGATGCCCAAATTTCATTGCTTGCACGCACGACAAGGGGCTACCCGTACCTGCTTCAACTTATAGGCTATAACATCGTCAACGAAATCAACGGCGAGTTGGCCGTAAGCGACGACAGCCTTGAAGAGATTGTCTCCGCCTCAGTCGACGAGTTGGCCGACACGACCTTTGCGCCAGCTTTAGCTCCTCTTTCTTCGAAGGATCTTGAAGTACTCGGCGCTATCGCCACGGTGTCGCATAACGGAAAGGCGAAAGTTTCAGACACCCTTTCTGCTCTTCATATCGAAAACGGTAAATTCCAGCCATACCGAAAGCGGCTACTCGACCATGGAGTCATCAGTTCGCCGCGCACTGGCGAGCTCGTGTTCACCATCCCCTACCTCGCGGAATACCTGCAAGCGGAAACATCATCTTTGTAGCACGCATAGGATTGCCGTTTACTGGCAAAGGGCGATAAGCTCGCTCTTCTTGTGGACGCCTAGCTTACGATAGATGTTGCGCTGATGCGACTGCGCGGTATTCAATGAGATATAGAGCTTTTCGGCGATCATGGGCCATGTATAGCCCTTCAGCACAAGCTGCAAAACCTCCGCCTCTCGCTGTGAGAGGCCAAAACGTGTCGCCAATACGTCGATCGAAGGGTATTCTTCATCGCTTCGTGAGGAATCTTCAGGCATTGCAACATTTGGCGCACTGTTTTCATCAGCCGTTATCGCGCTTTGCTCGTTGCTTTTATCGAAGGTTTCTTCTTCAAAATCGAAGGGATCGCGCCCCGCACGGAACTGATTCATCAGCATAATGAAAGCCGCTGCAAGCAGGACCACAGCAAAGGCAACAACACCAATTGATCCAACCAACGAGAAAGCCTCTTGTGGAAGCCGCGAGAGAAGAGGGCTTATCAGCATGCTGGTGACACGAGGACTAAATGCCACAAGCATATAGATAATGCCAAAGGGAGGAATCGCGGACAAACCTTTGGAGAATACAATTGAGCAGGCGAAATACCATCCGAACAGACGCAAGCAATAGGTGACGGCCTCTGCGAAGCCGCTTACCAAATCAAGGTTATGTCCGCTGAGCGACGAGAACGCAAAAATACTTACAAGCACAATCAAAATGAGAAACGGCCACAGGCTGAGCGGCGAATCATGTTTAAAAACAAGAAATGAAATAAGAAGGGCGACAAGAAGCACAAGCTGAACCAAGGGGAACAGCCATAAAACACCTCCCATTTCTACCAAATCCAACCAGTTTCCAAGAAAGACGCTTGAATAGCTTGTGGCAAGAACGCAGAGCACCAACGCAACCAAAGGCTGCACAGGAATCATGCGTACTTGGGTTTTAACCTCTCCTCCCCAAGGCCTCAAAACGCGATCATCGGTTATTCCCCGATTCTTCATCAAAAGGAGCAGTAGCATTACGCTTGACCCCGCCGGCGCGAATACCGCAAGCGCCTCAGTCGCCATTTGGGAGATTTCTGGATTGAGCGCCTCGACACACGAGACAGATACAGAATAAAGGAGAAATCCAGCAGTTATCGCCAACGCTGAAACCCGTGGAGCCACTGAGCAAGCGATAAGCCCCCAACCGAGCAAAAGGACACCATAGAACAGCCCATAAATGACGGCCACCCCATTGAGCTGGGGAAAGAACGCATAGGCTAAAGAAAGGAGCGAGAGAGACACACCAACCGCAAAAACCAAAGATCTTTTCAGGAAAAAGCGGCCGTTCATTCGGCGATTGACAATGATCGCCACCATCAATGCGACAAATTGACCTGCCATAAGAAAGATGTTCTGCAGTGGTTCGCGTGAAGCCATAAGAAGGCCCGACGGGCGAAACGAAGACCCGTAGGCGATTTTTAGCAAGGCGATGCCCACGGCCATAAATAAAATTATTCGCCAAGCTCGCCTTTCCATTCAAATCTCCTCTTAAGAGTTCCCCTTTGACCCCTCTGCGAAGCAAATCCTTTCACATTATGCAGAAAAACCGTGGAGTCCGAAAGGGCTCCACGGTAGTGAGAAGGATATTGCTTTCTGTTAGACGGCGCGTCCTGCCAGATTGCCGGAATAGACAGCACTCTGAATATTGAAGCTACCGCTGCAGTCCCCAACCACATGCACGTCATAATCCGAACCTAGTGCGTCCGCCAGCTCCGTCGACGGAAGAAGGTCCCAGCATTCGATGACGGTGTCGCAAGGAATCGATTTTTCAATTCCACCAGCCGTAACGATATCGAGGGCACCTTCGCTTAATCCCTGAACCTCAGCTTCGTTGTAGATCTTCACGCCTTTTGCATAAAGCGCTTTGACTAAGAACACGTGGTACCAACGCGATTGCCCGCGATCGATGTTTTCCTCGATATCTTCGTGAACCATCGTAACCGTCTTGCCGTTTCCTACAAGGAACAGCGCGAGGTCGATCGCACGTGCATCGGTTCCGCAGATCACCACGCGATCACCCATCTCGTCGACATTCGCCGCACCATCGGCCATATTGATAAGCAGCGGCGTTCCGTTTCCTTCCGTCAAGCGAGAATCGTTCGCCCCTCCTACCGCGACGATAACGGCATCGGGATTTTCTTGCTTCACCATATCGGCAGTGACTTCCGTCGAAAGCTTCACGGTAACGCCTTGGAGTTCGTTTTGCCTTGTCAGATAGTCGATATAATCCTGAAGCCGCTCATGAGGCGATTTGTAACCCATCGATGCACGGATCAATCCACCGAGGCTGTCTTTCTTCTCGTAAAGCGTTACGTTGTGCCCGCGCTCGGCCGCGATTCGCGCCGCCTCAAGTCCCGCAGGGCCACCACCAACGACCATGACGTTTTTCGCCGTTTCCGCCGGCGTGGGATCAGCGCCCTCCGGCATGTCCTCCGTATAGTTATGCATAAACCACGCATTGGTACGGCAAGCCTTGGGGGCTTTTCCTTCCGGAAGCGCAATGTTCGCATCAACGATACGATGGCAAGTAAGGCAACGTGTGCATGGCCTCACCTCATCACGACGACCCTCTTGCAACTTAATTGGCAGCTCAGGGTCGGCGAAGAGCGCACGGCTCATAAACACCAGATCGACACTACCATCTTCAACGAGCCCATTGATGAGGTCGGGTGCCGTGCGCGGATCCATATAGCACGCGCAGCCGACGGGGACACTGACGGCAGTCTTTATCTCTTTCGCAAGCTTGCTGAAGCTCGCAACGCCGGAATACCGGCCTTCGATCATTCCCTCATTGTGCTTTTCGTAATCGAAGAAGCTCCCGAAGCCGGTGTTGCCATCAAGCTGATAGCCCGCATGCTCAATATCGAGCGCCCAGTTGTTCATCTCGCTCCCAGGTGCACCAGCGCGGATTTGGATAAGATCGGCACCGGCCGCCTCAAGCAGTTTGGCAATTTCTTTCGCTTCATCAACCGTGATGAGCTTCCCGTCTCCCCCAAGAGGTTCGTCTGCGATTTCGATCGCGTTCATGAGAACAGCAACAAGAAAATCATCGCCGCCTGCCTCGCGCGCCTTTTCAATCATCTCGACAAAGAGGCGAGCACGATTCTCGAT
>CANQTB010000076.1 GCA_947626665.1 uncultured Eggerthellaceae bacterium | reverse complement strand
CGTTTCATGGGATAAAGAATGCGGTCCTCGGAATAATGGTAATCAAGATAGGTCTGCCCCTTTACGCATGGACTTCCAGCCGTCCAAGGGTTGTCTTGGTCGCCGCGAATTTGAACCGCAGTTCCGTCGACTACTTTCGTACAGATACGACAGGTGTCATAGCAGTTCTTGGGACACACGCCATGTATGATTTCTCCTTCAGCCGTTTCCCAGTCATAAAGATATCCGGTCTGCGAGGACGTGGTCTCTTCCAAATCCGTACTCGTAGCAGTCTCCGAATAGTTCTGAGGCGAACAAGCTACCAATCCGCTTGCCGCAATCGTGGTGAGCGCGAGTCCCTGCAGAAAACGACGCCGACTCAGGCCAATCTGGCTGCGGTTCAATTCATCGCTACTCATCTTTTTCCTCCTCAATCATTGCCTTACTTGGTCAAAACAAGATGAGGGCCATTCTATGAACAACCGGGGTTTTATACATCCTGTAAAACTAATGATTAAGCATCTCCGCAGGTCATGGAGCATTTACTTACTGTGCTGTTTGGGTTTTCGAACCTTACGCCATCTGCCCTTACGCAAGCTGTGCATCATCTCGCTCGGCTGCATCTATAGGCTCAGGGCAAGAGGCAGCTCGATGGTGAAGGTCGTGATGCCATTGAGGCTTGAGGCACGGATCGTGCCGCCATGTGCGGTGACGATCTCCTGAGCGATCGCAAGCCCGAGGCCTGCCCCGCCCTCACGAGAAGCCCGTGCGCCGTCTTCACGGAAGAACTTCTGGAAAATCGCCTCCAAGTGCACCGGTGCAATTTCACGTCCTTCGTCCGAAATGGTGATTGTCGCGATATCCTCGTTCACCGCGCAGGCAATCAAAACGGCACTCCCCGGATCGGCGAATGCGATGGCGTTTCGCACTACATTGCCTATCGCTCGCGCAAGCTTCTCGCCATCGACGAAGAACATCGCATCATCGTTGGCCGAGACCTGAATGGAAAGGCCGCGCTCGGAGGCCTGCGGATACAGCTCGTCCGCCACCTGATGGAGGAAAAGCGAGATGTTCACACGCTCGCGCTCGATGGGGATCGACTGCAGGTTATAGCGTGTGATCTCGAAGAACTCCTCTACGAGGCCTTCCAGCCGCTCGGCTTTCTCAAGGGCCGTCACCGTGTATTTCGAACGAACATCCCGTGGCAGATCGGGCGACTCGGCCAAAAGCCCCAGATAGCCGAGCACCGAGGTGAGCGGCGTGCGGATATCGTGTGCAAGGTAGGCAACCATCTCGTTCTTCCGCTCCTCCGCCGCAATCGCCGCCGCCTCGTCGCTGCGCGCCCGCAGCCGCAAAGCGTTCAGCTTGCTTTCGGTCACGGAAAGCTCAGGAGACAAGGACACTGGCTCATCCTTGTTGGCGATGACGCTTTCCACGGCATTGGAAAGCTCGCCGAAATACTTCGTGGAACGGTTGAGCATCCAGAACACGATGATGATGCATCCGACGAGGTAGAAGCTGATGAAGAGCGGGATCTTCAGTGCGCGAAAGAAGCGGTAGATCGTGATGTCGCGCATGTAGACGGTTCCGTCGGGGCCGAGGGCATACTGCCAGTTCTCTCCGTCGGTATAAGAATACCCTTGCCGCGCCATCTCGTTCACCGTTTCGGCGGGAATGGTGATCCAGCTGGAGGTGGCATCGGCAATCGCTTCACCCACGTAATCGAGGACGAATTCATCAAGAACGTAGGAGGTGAGGAAGAAAATGGCGGAGAATATCGTGATTCGTGCGAGAAGGCCAAGCCAGAGATGACGACGGAGAAGCCTTACTTGGGCATTTTTCGCCTGAACGGCCTTTGTGCCATGTTTTCCTCTCACAAAAGCATCCGTCTTTCGCCTCTTGCCTCAAGATTGAACCTTGCGGCAATCTGTAACTTGCGGCCATCCATCATTTGCCGGCACATGCCGCAGCCGTCTACCGCTTCTCGCTGAGCATTTTATAGCCAACGCCCCAAACCGTCTCGATCAAGGGCGTAGAGCTGTCGATGTCGGCAAGCTTCGCACGCAGATGGCGGATGTGCACCATGATCGTGTTGCCGGCGGAAATATCGTAGGGCTCTTCCCAAACCGTCTCGAAAATGGTCTTCGTCGAAACAGGCATGCCCGCTTTGCGCATGAGAAGGGCCAAGATATCGAACTCCTTTGGCGTGAGGCGCAGCGGTTCGCCATAGAAGGTTGCCGTATGAGCACCCACATCCACCTCCACGCCAAGAACCGAGAGCAGGCTATCGTTGCGCTCCGCGACCATCGCCTGATCATGGCGCACGCGACGCAGCCGGGCCTTGATGCGGGCAACAAGCTCACGCGATTTGAAGGGCTTGGTGATGTAATCGTCCGCCCCGAGGGTGAACCCCACCACTTGGTCGTTTTCCTGATCCTTCGCGGAGAGGAAGACGATCGGCACATCGCTTATCGCGCGCATGCGCCCACAGAGTTCGAACCCGTCGATGTCGGGCATCATGATATCGAGGATCACAAGATCGAAGGGTTCGCGGCCAAACGCGCACAGGGCCTCCGCACCACGATAGCACGCCGTCACCTCCATACCCTCGCGCTCGAGCGTGCTTTTCACGAGGTCGGCAATGGCGATCTCGTCGTCAACGACCAATATGCGATACGGTTTCTCCATATGCCTATTGTACGCAGAGTATCCCTTGCCCATTACGCAGGAAAAACACCTCTCCACAGGTTATTTAGGAAAGCTTAAGGGTTGTTAAGGAAACTTTCGTTTTTTGCATGGGAAGGTTAAGGCGCGCCTTTCGCACAATTGAAGCGAAATGAAGCTCAATTGCCGAAAGGAATGCCATGCAATCGCAAATGCGCAACCAAATTCCCCATCACATGCCCGCCCAGATGCAAAATCAGATGCCAACACGCCCACGCCTTTTCCTCATCGCCGGCGTCGCCCTCGCGCTCGGATGCGCACTCTGGGTGGCGGCGATGATCCTTCCTCAAACAGCAACCCCGAACGACGGCTCTCGCAATACGGTTCTTTCATCGCTGAGCTTCGATAATGAAGCGCCGACGGCCACCTCCACGCCCAAAGACGAATGGAAACAGGGAACCATGCCCTTCCTTTATCAGATCGATCCCGAATGGAAGGATTTGCCCTATGCCGCCGGCACGATCGCCGACAGCGGGTGCGGCCCCACGGCGCTTTCGATGGTCTACACGTGCCTCACCGGAAACCGTGACAAAGACCCTGCCGCCCTCGCGCAATTCAGCACCGAGAACGGCTTCATCGACCAAGGGCTCACCTCGTGGCTGCTCATGAGCGATGGCGCCCGCATGCTTGGCCTTCAGAGCACCGAGCTTCCCGCCGATGCTGCCGTGCTCACAAGCGAGCTTGAGAGTGGGCATCCCGTCATCGCCATCATGGGACCGGGGATCTTCACCGACACCGGCCACTTCATCGTGCTCACGGGCATCACCGATACCGGCGAGCTCATCATCCATGATCCGAACTCGGAGGAGAACAGCCACAAGACGTGGGATGCGGAGCGCATTCTCGCGCAATGCCGCAATTTATGGAGCTATAAGCTGGCTTGATCTCTCTACCGCTCGAACGCCCCTCCGTTCCCTCGGGAGCATTGAACCTTTCATAGATCTTTTATATCGTGGAGAAGGCCTTCGCAGTCGGAAGTGGCGAAGCGATAGGAAACGACTTGGGGTTGGTAGGCGTCGTCGGCTGCGGGCTGTTCGACGCGGACGAAATGCAGCTCCACCTCGCGATAGCCCGCCGAAAGCGCAGCGAGCGCATAGCACGATGCTTGGAGGCGGTGCTTCTCGAAAAGCTGCTCGGGCGTCTCGCTCGGTGAACCACCTGTCTTATAGTCGACGATAAAGGCATTGCGCGCGATATGCGATGACGCTTCGTCCAAAGGCCCATTGTCACAGAACAGGTCGATCTCCCCCTCAAGCGTCGTCTGCTCATCAAGCACGAGAGCAAACGGCAGCTCGGGAAGGCGGCGCGCAAAGCCCCATGCCTGCCGCTTCACGTCTGAGGAAAGCCAGCGCTCAAATGCCGCCGCAAGCCTTTGCCTATCGTTTACGCCATAGGTGAGCGCCATGGTATCGATGCGCCCCCGCGCGGCGTCTTCGCCGACGAGCGCCGCAAGCTGGCAAAGCCGATGCAGCGCCGTGCCGAAATCGGTCGCTTTGTCGGCGTCGGCCAGCGCAAAACCGGCAGCACCCCTCTCTTCTTCATCACCTGCGGCGAGCGAGGCTGCTCGCGCGGTTTCCTCTAATTCCGCGGCTCGGACGATTTCCGCGAACTGCGCGTCTTCCGCGCTCTTATCATTGCCTGCGATTTCCGCGCTTTCCCCGTTTTCTCCGTTTTCCGCGCTCTCCCGCCCCAGACCGTGCTTTTCGCAAGCGGCATGTCGCGCGGCAAGCGAGCTATAGGAAACGAATGAGCTTTCGGGAGACGAGAGTGGAGCGGAACGCAATGGCACAGGAGGCGCCGCGATCGGATAAACGATACGCTCATATGTTTCAGGTTCGCAAGAATTGTCTGCGGAAGCATCCGCACCGCTTCTCGCGGCAGCGCCCTTGCCCGCTCCCTCACGGTTTGCATCCGTCTCGCATAGGCCCCCCTCGGCCTCCTCGCTTATGGCTTCTTCCCCATCTTCCCCATCGGCGGACTCGACGTCAAGGAAGCGATACTGCAGCGCTTCGCTCCCTCCGTAGTCGATGAGGCGATCTTCCTCTGGAAAAACGCCGTCACCGAAAAGCGCGGCAGCGATGTCCTTGTGGATCGCAGCATAGGAATCGCCCTTGACGGTAAGCGAGAGAAGCATCGCCTCCGAGGCACGCGTCGCCGCAACATAGAACAGGCGGCGCTTTTCCGCGAGGGCCTCATCCGCCCGCCGCGCATCGAGGCCTCGGCGGAAGTTCAGCAAAGCGGCCGTTTCGCCCTTCACCTGCGTCTCGCAACCGCAATCCTCAAGCTCGGAAAGCTTTCTGCCGCTTTTCCGCGCATCGGTTGGCGGCAGAAGCGATGCTTCCAGGCGGCCCTCAACCGAAGCCGAGACAAGCGGGCCGCCATCGTTTTGGAGGCCATAGCAATCAACGACGGCGACGAAGGGAAATTCCAGCCCTTTCGCCCCGTGCACCGTCATCAAGCGAATGCTTTCGCTCGACTTCCCCGCCAGCACCCCCATATGCTCTTTCTCGCCCGAAAGCGCATTGAAGCGCGCTGCCACCTGCGCCATATCGAAGCCGGGTTCCTGCTCGATCTCGCCGATGATGCCAAGCGCTTTGCTCACATTGCCCACCAGCGCCAAACCCTGGGCGCCTTGAGCCTCGCAGCGCGAGAACCAACCGCTCTCGGCAAGCAGCAAGCGCACCACTTCATGGGGCGCCACCGAGCCAACGCGCTTCCACGCACGTTGCAGCACCTCCTGGGCAAAACGCAGCCTCCGGGATGCGCCCTCGGCAGGCGGCGCGAGGAACTTAAGGAAGATGTCGGCGCGATAGACTGTTTCGTCGGACGCGCCTTCTTGGGGATACTTCGTGCCCAAAAACACGAAATCATCGGCGCAAAGACGGAAAATCCCTGAGGATAGGACGGCAAAAAGCGCCTCGGTGTTCTCCGCATTCGCACAGACCGCAAGCACTTGCCCGACGAGGCGCACCTCCTCCGCCTCGAAAAACTTCGAGCCGCCCGAGAACGCACAGCTGAAGCCCGCTTCGCGAAGGGCCTCCGCATAGGGTGCCATCTGCGTGGTCACTCCGAAAAGCACCGCCATCTGCTGCGGGCTGTGGCCGGCCTCACGCAGCCGAGAAAACCACGCCGCCACCTCCGCCGCCGCAGCGCGATGCGCATCGGCGATGTGGCCCTTCGAGGAAACGTGTGCGAGACTGACAGACAGCCGCGGCATCTGCGCCTTATAGTGCCTCCCCTTCTCCACGAGCTTTTGCTCATCCCGACCGGCGGAAAGCGCCAAAAATGGCTCGGGAAAATAGCCCGTCGCCCCGCATACGCGCTCAACGAACTGAAGGATGTCGCGATGGCTGCGGAAATTCTCATCCAATTGCACCGCCTTCGCCGAAACATGCTCCGACGTCATTTCGGCCTTATGCGCACGATACACCCCAACATCGGCCCCCTGAAAGCCATAGATGCTTTGTTGGGAATCGCCGACAGTGCAGAGGTTTTCCAGCCCATCGCGGCACACAAGCTTGATGATCGCCGTCTGCAGCGCGTTGGTATCTTGGAACTCATCCACCATCACCAAGCGGAAGAGCCGGCGATACTGCTCAGCGAGGCCGGGAACTTCCCTCAACGCACGGTAGGTCTCGGAAAGGAGCATGTCGGTATCAAGAGCGCAAGCGCCCCGAACGAGCTTGGCATATTCGTCGCGAACCTCACGGGCAAACGCAAGGAGATCGTCTGCAAAGCTACGCCCGCACGTGAGGTCTGCCACAACAAATGCCTCGTCGCACGCACGCCGCACGCCGCGCACGGCCTCCTTCACGCCCTCGTCCCTCACGCCATTGAGCCTGGGCATCGAAAGCGTTCCAAGCCTTTCAAGAAAGCCCTCCCAGCAAAGAGGCTCTTGCTCGTTGAGGCATGCCACGAGCTCGTCCTTGATCGCCATCACTTTCTGGAAAAGCGTTTTGGAAAGATCGAGCGTAAGCGCCTCGTCGCACGCCGCGATGATCGATCGGCAAAACGCCGACGACTCCGGCATCGCGCGAGGCCCGAAGGAGATATCGTCGAAACCGCCCGGAAGCCGCGCGGCCATACCGATCAAGGCGAAGATAAGATTGGGAAGCGACGAAGACGAACTCGCCTTCGTCCCGTATGCCTGAACGATTTGCTCCAATCCGGCAAACCTCGTTTTGCCGGCGCCACCCGCATCGCCGGCGAGTCCCACCGTGCCGACCTCGTCCGCATCGTCGGCCAACCTCGCCTCATCGGCGCGCTGCAAACACCGCGATACGGCCTCGTTGGCGTACTCCTGCGCATCCACGCCGGAAGGTACCACGAAGTCAGGCGCTATCCCCAGCTCGAGCGCATGCTCCCTGAGTATTCGGCTGCACATGCCGTGGATGGTCGAGATCCACGCCGCATCCACCCGAAGCGCCTGATCGCGCATCCCTTCGGCACGCAAGGCAGAGCGCACGCGGCTCTTTATCTCGGCGGCCGCCTTCTCGGTGAACGTGATGGCGCAAAGCTCCTCCACCGAGGAGAGCAACGGCCCGCTTTCGGGCGAAAGCGCATAGACGATGCGCTGCTGTAAGGTGAAGGTCTTGCCCGATCCCGCGCCGGCGCTGATCACAAGCGGGCGATCGATGCAGGTAATCGCCTCACGTTGGGCTGCGGTGACGTTCATCGCTTCGAGGTTCATGAGAGCCTCTTTTCGCAGAGAAGCACCGGACAGAAGGCGCAAACGCCTTGGCTTCGAGGCTCCGGAGCGATCTTTCCGGCAACCATGCCGTCAAGGCGTTCGCCGACAAGCTCCTCGGTCGTCGCAAGCAAATCCTCAAAGCCGCTCATCTGAAACGCCGGAACCGCGGAGTGATTCGGGGCGATTCCCGGCAGATCCTCCGGCCCGATGACGCGCCCGTCATAGGCCCCTCTCACCTCGCAGCGCAGCGGATCGATATATATCGCGCCCACCACCTCATAGCCGAGCACGCGCTCCACAGCACGGCTGTAGATAAGCGCCTGCATCTTCAGAGGCAACGCGAATTCCTCATCTTTCGGTTTATAGAGATCGTAGTCGCGCGAAAGCGACGTCTTGTAGTCGATGACGACCGCATTGCCGCGCCCGTCAACATCGATGCGGTCGATCATGCCCTTGAGACGGTGCCTGCCGTAATCCACCTCCTGACTCACGCCATAGGTCCATTCGAAATGACGCGGGATGAAGCGTGGAAGCAGCGCCGCCTGCCATTCAACGAAATCGCCGAGATTGCGCTTCAGCTCGAAAAGCTGCTCGTGTTCAAGGCGGCTCAGAGGAATATAGGGCTGTTTGAGGTTCATGTCGGTATATTGGCGCGCCGCCTCGTCGTCGAAGACGCGCTCCATAAGCTCGCGCGCGAACTCGGTGTTTTGCGGGGTGATGCGCTCATGGCCGGCTGCCTGCAAGTCCCGATAAAACGCCCAGAGAACGCCATGGACGAAGGTTCCGCGCTCAAGGCCGCCAAACCCCGCATCGAGGGTTTCGATGGCAAGACGCCTTAAAGCGAACCATTTATAGGGGCACTCAAGATAGCTCTCGATTGCGGAAGGTGAAAGCACGGCCGAACGATTGCCCTGCGGCTTAAGCGGGCGCGGCAGGAGAATGTCCTGCTCGAGGGCGGCGCTCACCTGGCCCGTCGCGCAGGCCGGCTCTTCGAAGGCAGCCACGAAGGGAACACCGAGATTGCCCTCCACGTCGGTTGCCGCGAACTCATGCGTCCAGCGAAGCAAGACGCTCGGTATGCCATAGATGGCATCCAGCTCATCGGAGGAGGTCAGGCTTGTGCGATAGCAGTCGACCACCTCTTCGAATAAAATTGAAGGATATGATTCTTCAGCCTCGTAGCCGCTCGTCAACGATCGATAGATCACGATATTTTTGCGGGCGACGCCTACGCATTGCCGAAACTGACGGCGCAGCTTCGCAAGGGCGAAGGAGGGCGCCGTTATACCGAGCTTCTCAAGGAGAGTGACGTCCGATCCATGCCGATCGAGGGTCGTGAGGCTTTCCGCGTCTTGGGCATCG
>CANQTB010000075.1 GCA_947626665.1 uncultured Eggerthellaceae bacterium | reverse complement strand
TGCAAGTGTTGCGCCTAAGACCTTCTTAGGAGCCTGCGCCTTTGCAGTTTCTTCCATACTACGTCTCCTTCCATAAAGGCGCGCACGCCCCGCACCGCGCCGTGCGGATTAGCGTGAAAGCGCAGCAGAAAACTGAGCGTTCAGATTTATTTTCATTTCTGCACTAAAGCATCGATCTTATAGGTAATCTGCCCGAAATCTGCAAGGCGATGCTCGCAGGGGGGCTATAATTCGCTTCATGACTGCACGAGGGAAGATAATCGCTCCGCTCGACCTTAATATCCAGAGCCACGAGCTCGACACAGCACGGGCAATAGCCGACTACGGCTTCGACGTGGAGTTTGTCGCCCGCGTCAAGGGCGAGCGGGTCAAGTCGGCGGATTTCGTGGCGGACAATGTGATGTGGGAGGTAAAATCACCGACATCGGACAAATTGAAAGTTGTCGAAAAGCACTTACGTAAAGCAGCGCACCAATCACGTGATGTGATTTTCGACTCTCGCCGCATGCGTCACTTGCCGGATGCCTCCATAATGGCCGAGGTCTCCAAATGGTCAAAGGACCTGCATTCTATTCGCCGATTGCTATATGTAGATCGCTCGGGCGCGGTCGTCAAGATCAAATAGATGTGCTAGACTAAGCGCAGCAAAGCGCCCGACCGGTGAGCATTTCACATAAGTCCGGCGCTTTCTCTGTGCCATGATGGAGGGCGTTGTCGGACGATTTCGAGCGCGCAGCATGAGCGAAGGCACGATCCCTGCGGCTTTGCGCTCTTTCCTCCCAATAGCGATGGGGGCCCCACAAGAGACCAGATTCCGCTTTCTATGCGCTTCCATGGGACAAGGCCCGCCCAAGAGGATACGGCAAATGCCGGTGGAAACCATTGAGAGGAGACCAGATATGGCGACCTTGACCGCAACGGCAGCAGAGGCCAGGACGAACTTCTCGCGCATCGCCTCAACGGTGAGCGAGACAGGCCAGCGGGTCACCGCGTTCAAGAACTCGAAGCCGTGGGTCGTCATTGCGCCTGCGGCAGGCGACGACGACGATTACATCGACCTCGTCCGGGCCGGCATCCTCGAGGGGCGCAGCCAGATCGCGCAAGGGCAGGGAATCGAGGGCGCCGACTCGCTTCGACAGGCAGTGTCTGATATGCGCGGGCAGCATGGCTAAGATGGCCTGCTCCCCGAGGTTCGCAGGCGAATTGTCTCATGTGGCCTCCTCTCGGGTTGAGGACAGAATTCGCCAAGGCGTAGACGCACGGTTGTGAATTTGGTAGAATAGGCGCCAGCAAAGCCCGTCGGTCGTCAACCTGTCACGGGCGGCGCAAAATCTTGAAGGCGGTAGTATCGGCTACCGCTTTTTCTTTTCCCGCGTCATCCGTCGGTGCCTCCTGTGCTCTCGAAAGACGTCCAGCATAAACCCCGCGATGGTGGTGACCGCCGCGAGCGCATTCAGAATCTCGAAGACAAGGTTCATAGGCGATGCTCCTTTCTGCAATCGGAGCGCCGCCCGCACTCGGACCTTGCTGGCAGCTCGGAATTATACAGCAGCGGAAGCAGGAAGCTGGAGGTCCCTGGCCGCCAGCTTCCTGCAGCCGGGCCAGATGCGGCGCCGGGACCTCATGATGGGTAACGCCCCACCGCCGGGGCATCACGGCGCAGAGCTTTCGGGGGGGGCCGGCGCTGCCGACCCCCGACGACGGCGCGGCCTACGCCGCTACGGAGACTTCTGCGATATGCTATGCTTTCACCATGAACAGTCTGTGCAACATACAGAGGATCGCGCTGACCGAAGATGAGCTGCAGGCGATCGTCGACGCCATAGTCGAAGCAGTGCCCACCAAGGCGATCTATGTCTTCGGATCCTTCGCCCGGGGCGAGCAGGGGCCCCAGAGCGATCTGGATGTATTCGTTCACCAGAGCGAGCCGGGGACCTTTTCCCTCTCCGACCAGTCCCGCCTCATCGACGGGCTCTCGGACCTGCTCGGGCGCAGGGTCGATCTGGTGACATCGGTGTCGGGGCAGTTCCGCAACCGCGCCTTCGGGGCCTCGGTCGACAAGGACAAGGTGGCCATCTATGAGTGCTCGTAAAGGCGAGGAGATCCGCCTTATGACCATCTGCGAGAACATCTCGGAGCTCACGGCGCGCCTTGGGGCATATGCAGACGACTGCTCGCCCCTCATCGCGCCAATAGACGCAATGCAGCGCAACGCTGCCGACGGCATCGTGTATGGCCTTTTCAAGGTACTTGAGGAGGCCTACGTCTTGGATGAGGAGACCACAGATCGTATACCGGAGGTCGACTGGGCGGCCTTGCACGGAATGAGAAACATCCTCGCACATGCCTATGGCGAGGTTGACATGCATGCGATCTTGAACACGATCGATCGCGATCTGCCTGTCCTCTATAACGGCTGCATCCGCGCGCTGAGCTTCTAACGGGATTCTCGTGCTCTCGCTCGGTGCTTTCGGCGGCGCTTTGCGCGAAAGCGGAAGCGACCACCGTGCGACCTTCATCACCGGCACCCGCCCCTTGCAAGTCCCTCCTCGATTTCCTTCCATAAAGGAGACCAATCATCGATTTACGCGGAAGAGAAATAATGTTTTATGCTTTAAGACTATTCGAGAAACCGTGCATTTGCTATAATGGCGGCGATGCCCCGCTGCAACGGGCGACATCGGTTTGAGACAACCCCGCGCCTTTGTTCATGTGTATGCGCGGGGTTCCCTCTCTCTTCTGCCGTTTGCTACTTCTTCATCAAAGCGATCATAGACAACACGACTGAGAATATCGCGCAAACCGCGATGACCGTCTGTGCGTCCATAAGCGTCACCTCCTTTCGGAGATGCCGCCCGAAGCAACAAAGCATTGCCGTACACTATGTTTTGTGTTGCGTCTTACCGATCTGTCATATATCAGCCGTCAGCTTGTCGTACACGTCGTTCGCTTTTGTCATCAGCGTGTGACTGCTTCTTGCGTGATGTTGTGAGGTTTCAGCTTGATGAGAGGGGCGCTGCCGATGCTCTTGCCGCCCGTAAATCTACTTACAATAGGGGAGCGTGGCGCTCATCCCGATGCTCATCGGCCCGTGGATCGGTTCGGCCATCAGCGCGTCATCTGGCGCGAACATTGGGTTTGGCGTGGTGGGGGATGGGTTTACGCCCTCTCGCTAATTCTTCCCGCCGAGGTATTTATCCAGCACGTCGCTCAGCTCGCGCATGTTGAGCGGCTTCGTCAGATACGCATCCACGCCCGCCTCGCGTGAACGGCGGAAACCCTCTTCATAGGCGTCAGCCGTCGTCGCCACTACGGGCATGGTCTTCGTGTCCTCGCGGTTGAGCGCGCGAATCTCACGCGTTGCGTCGTCGCCGCTCATGCGGGGCATGCGCATGTCCATGAGGATGATGTCGTAGTAGTTCGGCACGGAATCCCTCACCATCTGAACCGCCGTGTCGCCATCGTCGGCCTCCTCGGAGATGATGCCGCGCTCGTTAAGCACTGAAATCGTGATCTCGCGCGAAAGGTCATCGTCATCCACCACCAAAGCGCGCTTTCCATCGTAGCGCACCGAGCTTTTCGTCGTCTGGTCGGCGGCCGCTTCCTTCGCGCCAGCAGCGCCTTCCGCAGGCGTGACGTCGGATGAGGCGCGCTGTAGGGGAAGCGTGATCGTGAAGCGCGATCCAACGCCCAGCTCACTTTCCACATCGATCGTGCCGCCCATCAGCTTCACAAGGTTGTTTGTGATCGTCATGCCGAGGCCGGTGCCCTCCGTATGGCCAACTTGGCTCGTGGCGTCGCGCTCGAACGGCTTGAAGATCTTCGCCCTGAATTCGGGCGTCATGCCACAGCCGTCATCTTCCACGATGATGCGGTAGAGGCAGTAATTCGCGGTGCTCGCGATCTCTGAAAACGTCACACGCACATGGCCGCCCGAGGGGGTGAATTTCAGGGCGTTTCCGATGGTGTTGGAAAGAATCTGGTTCACGCGCAGCTTGTCGCAGATCACGCCGTTATGCACGACGGCGCTGCTGTCAACGCGGAAATCGAGCCCGCGGAGGACGGCCTCGGGCGAGTAGAGCCGCTGGGCCTCGTTGGCGAGCGCGACGAGGTCGGTGTATTCCTCGTTGAGGGCCACCTTGCCGCTCTCGATGCGGCTCACGTCCAAGATGTCGTTCACGAGGCTTCCCAAATGCTCGCTGGAGAGGCGGATCTTCTGCAGGCAGTCGCGCACGCGCTCGGTGTCGTCGATATGGTCGAGCGCGATGGTGGCGAAGCCCGTGATGGAGTTGAGCGGCGTGCGAAAATCGTGCGACATGTTCGTGAGAAACGTCGATTTCGCGCTGCTTGCCTGCTCGGCCATGTTCAATGCCGCTTGGAGGGCGTCGCGCTGGCGGAGTTGTTCGAGCATCTGGTCGTTCACGTTGCGCGCCGCAAGCACGATGTGGTTTCCGGGCTCGGGCGAGCGGAACACGCGCAGCTCAACGTATTGGTTGTTGTGTTCGAAGCGGCGGTGGAAGCTGATGGAGAATTCCTTCGGGGAGGAGCTGAAGCGCCGTATCATGTGTTCGCGGTCCATCTCGGCGAGAAAGCGCTCGCGATCCTCCTCGACCACGTAGCTTTTGGCATATTGGGAGATGAATTCTTCGTACGACATCCCCTCGGCGCCAGCTCCTGAGATCTGCGCGGAGAGCGGATTGTAGACGCGGTAGGCGACGGCGATGTCTTTGTCGAGATCGGCCAGGTAGAGCGCGTAGTTCTCCTGGCTCAGCGAATCGATGATGTTCATGCGGCGCGCGCTGATGTTCTCGGCGCGCTTTGTTCGGGTGATGTCCTCGATGAAGCCATAGCCGAAGCGGTCGGTGCGGCCCGTGTGCGAGAGGCTCAAGCGCACCCAGCGCCCGTCTTTGAGCTGAGTTTCCTCGAGGATGTTCGACGAGGGATCGGAGAAGTTCCTCAGTTGATCGAGCACCGAGGCCGCCTGCTCGCCCTTGAACAGCGTGTCCACCAAATCGGAAACTTCCAGATAGCCGCGCCCGAGCCCGCAGATCTCCCGCGCCGTCTGCGTGAGCATGACCACCTGAAGGTGGTAGTCAAAAAAGATCATGCCCGCGGTCACGTTTTGCAGCGAATGGTGGGCGCGCCCCATGAAGCTCGTGACGTCTTGCAGGAGAAAGCCGCAGTATTCGGGCATGATGGGGAAAGCGACCACATCGAGGAACTGCTCGAGCATATCGGAGACGAGTTCGAATTCGCTGCCGGTGTTGTGGTAGGCGGCCTCGTAGAAGTGTTCGAGCCACGTTCGATCGCCGCCCCACATCGCATAGGCGCCTCGCCCCTGAAGCTCCTCGACCGTCTGGTTGGTCATCGCTGCCATGGCGGGGTTCAGGTAGGCGTAGGTGAAATCAAGCGGCTCGCCGTCGCTATTCACGAAAACGCGCGCAATACCAAAGGGCTGAGGGCTCTTATCGAAAATCTCTGCGCAGGCACCAAGCAGCGTCTGCATCGTTCACCTCGCTTCCACGTGCGTTTATGCGGTTAAAAGTTACCTTTTGGGCATAAGACGAACACAAGTATAGCGATAGGTCAAACGAATCACTTCAAGCGTTGCGCGATTGAAAGAATGAAGTCTTTCGTCGAGAGCGTCTTCGGGCTGGGGAGCGTGGTGATGCGCGCTAAATCGCCCGTCATCTCGCCCGATTCGATGGTCGCGAGCGTCGCGCGCTCCAGCCTGTCGGCAAATTCTGCGAGTTCGGGAAGGTTATCCAGCTCGCCGCGCTTTCTCAGAGCACCCGTCCATGCGAAAATGGTCGCCACGGAGTTCGTGGAGGTCTCCTCGCCCTTGAGGTGCTTGTAGTAATGGCGCTGCACCGTGCCGTGCGCCGCCTCGTATTCGTAGACGCCGCTCGGCGAAACAAGCACGCTTGTCATCATGGCGAGCGACCCGAACGCGGAGGACACCATATCGCTCATCACATCGCCGTCGTAGTTCTTGCAGGCCCAGATGAAGCCGCCCTCGGCCTTCATCACGCGCGCGACTGCGTCGTCGATGAGCGTGTAGAAATATTCGATACCCGCCTCATCGAAGCGTGGGGCATATTCGCGATCATAGATCTCTTGGAAGATGTCCTTGAAACGATGGTCGTAGATCTTCGAGATGGTGTCTTTCGTGGCAAACCAGATGTCTTGCTTGGTGCTCAAAGCGTATTCGAAGCAGCTGCGTGCGAAGCTCTCGATGGAGGGGTCGGTGTTATGGATGCCCTGCACCACGCCGGCGCTTTCGAAATCATGGATGAGCTCGCGCACTTCGGAGCCGTCTGCCTTCGTGTAGACGAGTTCCACCTTGCCCGGGCCGCCTACGCGGATCTCGGTGTTTTTATACACGTCGCCATAGGCGTGACGCGCGATGGTGATGGGCTTTTTCCAGTTACGAACGCAGGGTTCGATGCCTGCCACTTGGATAGGCGTGCGAAATACCGTGCCGTCGAGAGCCGCGCGGATGGTGCCGTTCGGGCTTTTCCACATCTTCTTCAGGTGGTATTCGTCCACGCGCGCCGCATTCGGCGTGATCGTGGCGCACTTCACCGCCACGCCGAGGCGCTTGGTGGCCTCAGCGGCCTCAACAGTCACGCGATCGTCGGTTTCGTTGCGATGCTCTAAGCCGAGGTCGTAGTATTCGGTTTTCAGATCGATGAAGGGGTAGAGCAGCTCGTCTTTGATGAGTTGCCAGATGATGCGCGTCATCTCGTCGCCGTCCATTTCCACGAGCGGGGTGGCCATCGCGATCTTTTTCATGGGAAACCTTCCTTCTGCACGTCGCCGACTTCTTTGCGCGTGGCAATGTGCCTGCGCTTCGGCGCATGCCTGCGCACCGCCGGTTTGTATATATTAGTAAAAACGTGGCGCTGCGCCGCAGACAATTCGATATGAAACCTTCCCTTAACATCTTTTTGTTCTACTGTTCTTCCGCTGTTCTTCCGAACAGTAGAACGAGACGTCCGTTGCGGGTGTTTCGCGTGCTTTTTGTTTTTAAGAGATGCGCGAATTCGACTTGGCGGCAAGTAGGGTACAATAGTACTTTCAATTTTTTGTTTATTCGACTCGATAAGAATTGCTGGCATATTTGGAAAGGTTCTACCCATGAAGCAAACGACTGCTGAAAAATTCGGCTTTGTTCCGTCATCTGGAGCGATTTACCGCAATCTGAAGCCCGCCGTTTTGATTGAGCATGCGATCCGGCGCGGGGAAGGCCACCTGAGCAAATCAGGCGCTCTGGTCGTTTACACCGGCACGCGCACGGGGCGCTCGGCGAAGGACAAGTTCATCGTCGATTCGCGAGGTGTGCATGACCAAATTGCGTGGGGAAAGGTGAACGTCCCCGTTGATCAGGAGGTTTTCGACGATCTGTACCACCGTGTGCTCCTGCATTTTTCGCAGGAGGACGTTTACGTGGTAAACGGTTACGCGGGCGCTTCTCCCGAATACGCGATCCAATTCCGCATCGTCACCGAGCTAGCTTCGCAGGCGCTGTTCATCCATCAGCTGCTGCGCCGCCCGACTGACGAGCAGCTGATCACGTTCAAGTCGGAATACACGGTGCTCGTGGCGCCCACCTTCAAATGCGTTCCCGAGCGCGACCATACGAACTCCGATGCCGCCATCATGCTCGATCTCGAGCATAAGCGCATCATCATCGTGGGCACGCAGTATTCGGGCGAGATCAAAAAGTCCATCTTCTCGATCATGAACTACATCCTTCCTTCGCGCGGGGTGTTCCCGATGCATTGCTCGGCAAACATCGGCGCCGACGGCAGAAGTGCGATCTTCTTCGGGCTCTCCGGCACGGGCAAAACGACGATTTCGGCAGTGCCTGAGCGGCGTTTGATCGGCGACGACGAGCACGGTTGGGCCGATGACGAGGTATTTAACTTCGAAGGCGGCTGCTATGCGAAGTGCATCGATCTCACCGAGGAGCACGAGCCGGACATCTATCGCGCCATTCGCTTCGGCTCGCTCGTGGAAAACGTCGTTTTGGATCCGGATTCGCGCGAGCTCGACTTCACCGACGACTCGCTGACGATGAACACGCGCGTGGCCTATCCCATCGATTACATCGATAATATCGAGCCGAGCGGCAGGGGAGCGGTTCCCTCCACGGTGATTTTCTTGACCGCCGATGCGTTTGGTGTTTTGCCGCCTGTTTCGAGACTCACGCTTGATCAGGCGCGTTACTATTTCCTAAGCGGTTATACCTCGAAGGTGGCAGGCACCGAGATGGGCATCGAAGAGCCCGTTCCCACCTTCTCCACCTGCTTCGGCGAGCCGTTCTTGCCGCTCGACCCGGTTCTCTACGCGAAGATGCTCAAAGAGAAGGTGGAGGCCGCCGGCGCCGACGTCTTTTTGGTGAACACGGGTTGGAACGGCAAGGGCAAGCGCATGGCGATCAAGCACACGCGTGCGATGGTGGATGCGGCGCTGAACGGCCAGCTTACCAAGGAGGCCGGCGTGGAGTTCGTCACCGACCCGTACTTCGGGCTTGCGGTGCCGACCACCTGCCCGAACGTGCCCGACGAGGTGCTCATTCCCTCGCGCTCATGGGACGATCACAATGCCTACGAGGCCGCCGCGAAGAAGCTCGCCGGCATGTTTCGCCAGAACTTCGAAGCGAAATACGACCACGTACCGGAAGAAATTAAATTGGCAGGGCCAACTGCGTAGCCGCTCGGGCGAGGGGGCTTATCTGTTCAAGGGCCTCGCGGACGTTGAGTAGATTCGCCGCTTGCGCATTATGGCGAATCTCTCAACTGCTCGGCATTCACTCTTGGG
>CANQTB010000074.1 GCA_947626665.1 uncultured Eggerthellaceae bacterium | reverse complement strand
CTTCACGCCCGTATTCAACCCCGCTGTCCAAAACGCGCCGCTGCTCATCATGAACGGCGTGTCGATCGCGGTGCTCTCCTTCATCGGATTCGATGGCATCGCCACCCTCTCCGAGGAGGCGAAGGACGGTCGCAAAGGCCCCGGCAAGGCAATGCTTTGGTCGCTTTTCCTCGTGAGCGTCATGTTCTTCATCCAATCGTGGATCGCCGGATGCATCAGCCCCGATGGCGCGGCGTTCAAGGGCGACGAGTCGAACGCCTTCTACATCCTCGCCAACATCGTCGGCGGCCAATGGATGCAGGATATGTGCGCCATCGGCCTCGCGCTCTCATGGGGCGTATTCACCGCGCTCGCCGCGCAGACGGCCGTCACCCGTGTGCTCTTCGCCATGGGCCGTTCGCACGCGCTTCCCTCGGCGCTTTCTAAGCTGCATCCGAAATACAACACGCCATATGTGGCGACGATCTTCATGGCGATCCTTACGCTCGTGCTCGTGTTCGTCATGATGCCGCTTGGCACCGACGGCATCTCGGTGTTCGTGAACTTCGGCGCCCTGACGGCGTACTTCCTCATCAACGTCTGCGTGGTGTGGTACTTCTGGGTGAAGCAGCGCGAGCACTGCCACCCGGTGCGCTACCTGATCTTCCCGATCCTCGGCATGTTCGTCATCGGCTTCGCGTGGATCAGCCTGAGCAATGATGCGAAGATGCTTGGCGGCATCTGGTTCGCCATCGGCCTTGCTTATTACCTGATCGCCCGCTATGGCTTCAAGCGCCAGATCACCATGGAAGAGGAATAGCGCTCCTGCGAAAAGCTCGGATAGCAACAATAGCGCCTCTGCGAGATCGGGTGACAGTAAAGATATTTGAGGCGGCATCGTGCAGTAATGGCGGTGCCGTCAAATGCCTCTCCGCTAAATTTTGCATCGGAAACCCCTTTTCTATAGGATAATCTGTATCAGGTTTAAGAGGGATTGATGAGAAAGACGATATTGCAGGAAACGTTTCGATGATAGATTTAGCCTCTTTGAATGGGCCGCAGCGCGAGGCGGTGGAGACAACCGATGGGCCGCTGCTCGTGCTTGCCGGTGCGGGCTCGGGAAAGACCCGCGTCCTCACGTACCGCATCGCCTATCTGCTGGACAACTGCGGCGTGGCTCCGTGGGAAGTGCTCGCGATCACCTTCACGAACAAGGCGGCGACCGAGATGCGCGAGCGACTCGGGGCGCTTTTGGGCATGCGTTCGCGAGGCATGTGGATATCGACATTTCACAGCATGTGCGTTCGCATGCTGCGTGCCGACGCCGATCGTTTGGGCTTCACGAAGAACTTCACGATTTATGATACCGATGATGAAAAGCGTCTTTATAAGGAGATTTACCGCGAGCTCGATATTGATGAGCGGCGTTGCCCGCCCAATGCGGTGGCAAACCGCATCTCGCAGGCGAAGAACAACCTCATCGTGCCGGGAGATTTTGCGGATTCGGCGGTAGACTTCCTCGATAAGATGGCGGCTCGCGTCTATCCGCTTTTGCAGGAGCGCTTGCGGGCGGCGAACGCCTTCGATTTCGACGATCTGCTGTTGTTCGCGTGGCTTCTGCTGAAAAACCACGAGGACGTGCTGCGCTCCTATCAGGAACGCTTCCGCTATCTGCTCGTTGATGAATACCAAGACACCAACCACGCACAGTACGAGATCTGCCGTTTGCTCTCCCAAGCGCACCGCAACATCATGGTGGTCGGCGATGACGATCAATCCATCTATTCATGGCGCGGGGCAGACATCCGCAATATCCTTGAGTTTGAAAACGACTATCCCGAGGCGCGTGTGGTGAAGCTCGAGCAGAACTACCGCAGCGTCGGCACGATCCTCGAGGCGGCGAACGCCGTCATCGCGAACAACGAGCATCGCAAGAGCAAGCGGCTGTTCACCGCTGCCGAGAAGGGTGATCTCATCTCTCTTTACGTTGCGGCAGACGAACGTGACGAAGGGCGTTGGATCGCCGGCGAGATCGAGCAGATGCATGCGGCGGGAATGCCATACGAGGCCGTTGCCGTCTTCTATCGCACGAACGCGCAGAGCCGCGTGTTGGAGGATATGCTGCTGCGGGCGGGGGTGCCCTATCGCATCGTGGGCGGCACTCGTTTCTTCGATCGTGCGGAGATCCGCGACGTGATGGCGTATCTGACGCTGGTGGTGAATCCCGCCGACGATATCGCGGCCCACCGCGTGATCAACACGCCGAGGCGCGGCATCGGGAAGACTACGGTGGAGCATATCGAATCGATCGCGCGGAAAAACGGACTCACCTTTATGGAAGCGGCCGAGCTTGCGATCGTCGATGAGGATCTGCGCGCGGGCGTGAGAAAGGCGATTGCCTCCTTCGTCTCCGTAATCAAAGACGGCCAGACCTACGAGGGCGAGCTTCAGCGGGTCGTTTCCGCAATCATCGACGAGGCAGGGCTTATCGCCGCGCTTGAGGCGGAGAAGACCGACGAGGCGCGCGCCCGTATCGAGAACATTCGCGAGTTTTTGAGCGTCGTCATCGAATACACGCAGACCCACGACGAGGATGAGGCGCCCTTCGCCGCACCGACGGCAGGCGATGATCGGGGCGGCGAGCCCGTGCGCGTCCTGCGGGGCGATTCGCTTGCCGATTTCATCGAATGGGTGCGGTTGCGCACCGACTTGGATGCGATCGGTGAGGACGGCCATGCGGTGACACTGATGACGATCCACGCCGCGAAGGGCCTCGAGTTCGATTGCGTGTTCGTTGCAGGGATGGAGGAGTCGCTTTTCCCGCACCTCACCTCCGTTGCCGATATCGAGGGGATCGAGGAGGAGCGCCGCCTTGCCTATGTGGCGATCACGCGTGCGCGGAAAAAACTCTACCTTGCCTGTGCTCAGCAGCGTCAGATCTTTGGCCAAACGTCGGCCAATCCCATTTCGCGTTTCGTTATGGAAATCCCTGCGGAGCTGCGTCGTACGACCGGAGTCGGCTCGGCGGGTTTTTCCGGCATCGGTTGGGAGAAACGGGGGAGCCGCCACGGCATTTCGGGTTCGGGTACCGAGGCGGGCGCAGGGCGCGTTCTCCACGGCAAGACCTCGAATACCTCGAAGACCTCGAAGGCCTCCGGTTCGGGATTTGGGACAGGCGCTTCCTCTGCGCAAGCCTTCAGTTCGGCTTCCTACAAGAAAGAGGCGGCATCGATGACATTTGCCGTCGGCGACGCCATCGACCATAAGACGTTCGGCCGAGGTGTCGTCGTAGAGGTGGATGGCGACACCTTAAGCATCCGCTTCTCCAAGAGCGGCCAGACAAAGCGCCTTCTGAAGGATTTCGCCCCCATCGTGAAGATAAAATCATAGCGTATTGCGCCAAATTCCCTTTTGTGCGCGTATAAGGGCCTTGCCTCGCCCTGATCATCATGAGCCGTCGATTTGCCGTTGGCATAAAACCTCATGTCGCTATTGGATTGTTGAACTTGCAAATCACGGCTTGGGCGTACACTTAAGAGAATACACGTTATAAAAATCAACGATAAGGAGTTGGAGCTATGGCAACGCCCATCATTGTCGTCGGTCATCGCAACCCCGACAACGACTCGATCTCGTCGGCGGTCGGTTACGCCTATTTGAAGAACGAGATGGCCCGCCGCTTGGGGAAGAGCGAGGACGAAGTGTACGTTCCCGTTCGGTTGGGGCCTCTTCCTCCCGAAAGCGCGTGGGTTCTGAAGGCGAACAAGCTGCCTGTCCCGCAGGCGATTCCCCATGTGCATGCTCGGGTCTCCGATGCGATGACGCCGAACCCCATCTCGATCACCGGTGCGACGACGGTGCTTGAGGCGGGGCGTCTGCTGCGCACCTCGAACGTGCGCGCCATCGTGGTGACCAACGACGACGGCACCTATGCGGGTATCATCTCAACGCGCAACATCGCAAACCGCTATATTGCGGCAACCGATTTGATGCGCGACGATAACGCCTCGATGATGAAGGTTGCGGCCGATCTGATCGAATCGCTCGACGAGAAGGTCGCCGACCTCATGGATACCGATGTGCTCACGCTCCACAAGGACGATCTGCTGAAAGACGCATCGGAAGACATGATGAATTCGCCCTTGCGCGAGGCGATCGTGCTTGATGACGACGGATATGCGATCGGGATCATGACGCGCTCGGATGTGGCGACGAGCCCGCGCCGCAAGGTGATCCTCGTCGACCATAACGAGATGAGTCAGGCGGCGCTCGGAATTGAAGAGGCCGATGTGGTGGAGATCATCGATCACCATCGCATCGCCGATGTGACCACATCCCGTCCGATCAAGTTCCTCAACATCCCCGTCGGCTCAACGGCGACGATCGTCACGCAGGAATTTCGCAATTATGGCGTGGAGATACCTCCGACGATTGCCGCCGTGCTGCTCTCGGCGGTCATGACCGACACGATTATCCTGAAATCTCCCACGACCACCGACGTCGATCGGGAGGTCGCCGATTATCTTTCGAACATCATCGGCTGCGATGTGACCGCCTTCGGCCTTTCCGTGTTCAAGACACGCGGCGCCGAGGACCATATGCCGGTTGACGAGCTTGTTGAAGCGGACTCGAAGGAATTCATGGTAGGAGATGCGACGGTGCTCATCGCCCAGCATGAGACGGTCGACCTCGCTGCCGTTTTGTCGCGCGAGGAAGAGATCCTCGAGCATATGCGCGCCATCCAGAAAGCGAACAAATACGAATATGTGCTGCTCATGGTGACGGACATCCTTGCGGAGGGGAGCCAGTTTCTCTGCGTGGGCGACACTCGCCAGATCAACCGTATCTTCGGCGTCGATCTCACCCAGCCGGGCGGTGTGTGGATGCCCGGAATTCTCTCACGGAAAAAGCAAGTGGCGACCCGTGTTCTGGGATCGTAGGCTTAAACATCATGCGAAGCTGGTGCCGAGCTGGGTGACCATGGTAGGGAATTGATGGAAGAGAAGAGCAGTATCGCTGATGATTGACAGGGAACGTATTGTTTCGAGGTTTACCGAGATGGCGGCTATCGCAAGTCCCTCGCGCCATGAAGCGGCCTTTGCGGCTTATTGCGAAAGGTTTCTCCGCGGGCTTGGCTTTGCTGTCCGGTTCGACGATTCTGCCGAGCGAACCGGTTCGGACACGGGAAACCTCATCGCGACGCTTAAAGGAACGACTTCGGGCAGGATCGCGCTTTCGGCGCACATGGATACCGTCGTGCCGTGCGAGAACATTGAGGTGAAGCGTGTTATCGAAGAGCGCATTGTGGAGGGCGAGCCTGCAGAAGTCGAGGTCTTGCGTTCAGCGGGGGAGACGATCCTTTCGGCAGATGACAAGGCGGGTGTTGCGGCGATCTTCGAGGCGGTTGAGTCGATAGCGGAAGACGGGATAGCGCATCCCGAGATCACCGTTATCCTCACCATCGGCGAGGAAAAAAGCCTTTTGGGTGCACGAAACCTCGTGCCCGATGCCGCATTCGAAGGGTTGCCATGCTTCGTGTTCGATGCCGATGGGGCTCCGGGCACCATCATTCTCGGCGCTCCCTTCCACTATACGTTCGTCGCCGACTTCCATGGGAAGGCCGCCCATGCGGGGGTGGAACCGGAAAAGGGCGTATCGGCGATCGAAATGGCGGCCCACGCGATCGCAAGCATGCCCTGTGGCCGGATCGACGAGCATACGACGATCAATGTGGGCATGGTCCATGGGGGCGATGCGAAGAACATCGTGGCCGCCACCTGCCATGTTGAGGGAGAATGTCGATCCCTTTACGAAGATAGCGTTGAGGAGCAAAGGGCGGCGATGGACGCCGCTATGCGATCGGCCGCGAACGCGTTGGACGGCGAGGTCGAGGTCGTATGGACGCTCGATTATCCCGGCGTGCTCTACACGGAAGAAAGTCCCCTCGTGAAAGCCGCCGAACGGGCGGCCTGTGCGGCTGGCTTGCCGGCGAGCTTTGCCGTGTCGGGCGGGGGAGCCGACACCAATGTGTTTGGCCGTGTAGGCCTTGTGCCGCTTACGCTTGGCATCGGCATGCAGCGCTACCATTCCCTCGACGAGCAAATCGCAGTAGACGATCTCGAGGGCACGGCGCGCTTTGCCTATGAGCTCATCAGGCAATATGCGTGAGGGCACGATCGTTGATGACGGCCCCCGATGCCATGAGGTATCAAAAGACGAGAAAATTCGCCTTCACGCGTGAATCATGGGGCGTGCTTGCGGTTCTTGTTCTCATCGTTGTGCTCACGGCGGTTCCTTATTTCATCACAGATGATCTTTATCGTGGCCACGATGGATTTTTCCATATCTTTCGCATTGAAGGCCTCGCGCAATCGATGAGTGAGGGCATCTTTCCCACGCGCATGCAGTATTCTCAGATTCGCGGCCTCGGATATCCCGTAAGCATCTTTTATGGGGACGTTTTCCTTTATCCAGCAGCCATCATGCGGCTTATGGGGATAAGCCCGATGGTCGCTTTCAAGGCAACAATGGTCTTTCTCAGTGCCCTTTCCGTTGCTTTGGCCTATGTGAGTTTTCGGTCGATCAGCCAATCACGCTCCATTGGTTTGATCGTCACCATACTCTGGATGTTCGCGCCTTACCATCTGCTGTGCTCATGGCTACGGAGCGCGCTTGGCGAAGTGAGTGCGATGGCATTTTTCCCTGTCGTCGTTTTAGGAATCTATTGGTTGTTCATATCCCGCGAGGAGAAAAAACCTTTTACGGGAGTTGTTTTGGGCCTTGCCGCCGCTTTCATCCTCACCTCCCATATTATTTCAACGTTTCTGGTTTTGGTCTTCGCTCTTCCGTTTCTCGTTTGCGCCTTTATCTTTGGTGATGCGCGCTATTGCTTGAAACACATCCTTTTCGCGGCGCTTTTGGCGATCCTTCTTTCGCTGTGGTATCTCGTGCCATTTTTCGATTCCTATCTTTCGCAAAGTCTTTACGTCAATGACGGGTCGATGGTGAAATCAACGGGCGGCCATATGGCAAACCAAGCCGTATTCCCCTCCGAGCTCTTTGCTGGCATTCCGCCGTTTTTCGGATGGTCGGTGCCGCTTGGCGTCGATGACAACCGCATGCCTTACAACTTCGGCTGGCCGATGTTGTTTTTTGCCGTCGTTCTTATCGTGTTGTTTATCATCCCTCGTACGAGGCGCGCGATTTCAACACCGTTTCGTGTTGTCGCTGTGGTGAGCCTTGTGGAAATCGGTATTGCCGCCTTTATGACGACGACGCGCTTTCCGTGGGAAGCGGTGGAAACGAACGGCCTGCTTTTCTGGGCGCGACCGTTTTTCCTTCTTCAATTTCCATGGAGATTGCTCGGGCCAATCACGATACTTTTCACTGTGCTGGTCCTCAGCGTGCTCATGACGTTGGAAAGAAGCGTTTCCCCTCTTCCGAGGCGCATTATCATCGCCATACCGCTTCTTTGGCTCGTCGTTTGGTTCGGCGTTTCGCTCACGACGCACCTTGATAATTCCATTAGGGTCACCGATGGCGATATCGAGCAGCGGCTTTCCCAAAAGCGCACGAACGACCTCGGCTCGGGCGAATACTTGATGAGCGGCGTTCCTCTTGAATTTTTGCTGGAAGAGCCCTATATCGCTGACGCGCTTGTCGTCGCCGATGAGGGCGTGGAGGCGAAGATCACGAAAAGCGGTGGTTCGCAGCTGGTGCTTTCAGTGAAAGCGACGGATGAAGATGGCGGCTGGCTCAGTGTTCCTGCTTTTGCCTATAAATACGTGACGGCCGAAGACGAAAGCGGAGGCGTGCTCAAAACCGAAAAAGGCGAGAACTCGCTTTTGTGCATCGAGATTCCTGCCGGCTTCGATGGCTCCGTCACGGTCGCCTTCCATGAGCCGCTTTTCTGGAAGGTTGCGACTGCTGTTTCCCTTGTTACGGCGGTGGCTCTGGTGATCGGGATGCTTCTTATGCGTCGAAAGATCGAGAAGGATTATTACCGTGAGGCACTTCACTCAAAGATAAGAACAAGACAAACGGCGCACTGAAAACAAGGGGAAGGTAATAGCGAATAAGCGCGCAGGGCCCGATGAGGACGCTCAGACCGATAAGTATCAGAAGGGCGCATGTCGAAAAGGCCGCAGCGTTTTTCCGTGCTATTGAGCAGACGAAAGCCCAAAAAAGCAGGAATAAATAGAATGCGATCGACATGAAGAGTCCGATAACGGGAATAGGCTGCAATACAACGTAATGGGAAATTCGATAAATAAAATCATGCAGCCATGGAATGACAGGTTCGAACGTTCCGGGGTCTTCGATAGTGGCATTGAATACCGAGGTTTCAGTTTCCGGCTGGTAATGTACGTAAACATCGGGGTAATCGTAAAGGCTCCAAGCCGATTGCGTGTGAAGAAGGAACGCTTTCACATAAGAGACGGGATAGCGCAAACCAAGCTTTGCCCACGTGATCAAGAGGTTTTTCCGGCTCATGTCGGCGATCGAAGATTTAAAGTCGTCGGTAATATCGTCGCGGTATTTCGTCGGAGGATGATAGCCTTCTTCGAGAAGCATGTTCTTCTCATCTTCGGTCAGCTCGTCGTTCACCCAAAGATAAGCGATCTGCTGTATGGGGATGGCGAAGGCGTTGTTTTTCTGGCTTGCTGAAGATTCCACTTCCAGATAATCATAGAGGGGATTGAAGAACAAAATGAGGGCGATCGCTGAAGAGGCGACGGTTACCACGCATCGCATAAACGGTTTTCCCGAAATTTTATAAGCGATGAGAAAAATGGGAACAAATACCGCGAAGCAGTACGGGGCATTAACGCGAAGCGAGCCGAAGAGAAACAAAAGAACGCCAAGCAGGACGAAGTCATAGACCGAGTAC
>CANQTB010000073.1 GCA_947626665.1 uncultured Eggerthellaceae bacterium | reverse complement strand
GCTCGCGGCGGAAAACATCCACGTCGCCGGCATCGCGAACGCCTTCGCCGCCGAGATATACGGCGCGCGCGTCTATGAGGCGGACATCGAGGACCACTTCGGCAACCAGACGATCTTTGCCCTCATCGGCCGCCCTGGTGCCACGCTCCCACCTACGAGCACCTTCGGAGAAGCAGCCAAATACAAGACCTCGCTTTGCCTTTTCCTGCAGGCCGACCGCGCGGGTGCCCTGAATATGATACTCTCGGAGTTCGCCTATGCGGGCATCAACCTCACAATGATCCAGTCGCGCCCGACGAAGCAGCAGCTCGGCGACTACATGTTCTACATCGAGTTCAAGGGCTCGGTGAACGACCTCAACGTGCAGACGGCGCTCAACTGCCTGCGCCTGAAGCTTCGCGAGGTGAAGGTCATCGGAAGCTATCCCGTCGACTAGAACGACCGTCGCCTAGAACGCCAATATCCCCAGATGCTCAAGGAGGATCTTGAGTCCGATGAGGATGAGCACGACGCCGCCTGTGATGGCGGCCGCCTTCTCGAAACGCGCTCCGAAGCGGTGGCCGATGATAACGCCGACAAACGAAAGGCAAAACGTCGTCACGCCGATGATCGCGGCGGCGACGGCGATGTTCACCCCGAGGAAGGCAAACGAGATGCCCACCGCCAAGGCATCGATGCTCGTGGCAACGGCGAGCGCCAAAAGCTCTTTGAGGTCAAGCGCGCTCTGGATCTTGGTGCTCTCGGCGGGTTCTTCATGGAAGGCGTCCCAGATCATCTTGGCACCGATGGCCGCGAGAAGCACGAAGGCGATCCAGTGGTCGATGGGCGTGATGAAGCGCGCGAACTGATCGCCCACGAGCCAGCCGATGACGGGCATTCCCGCCTGAAAAGCGCCGAACGCAAAAGCAATGACAAGCGCTTGGCCCCAGCGAATGCGCGGCATGGCGAGGCCCTTGCAGACGGCCACGGCGAACGCGTCTGCCGAAAGCCCAACGGCGATGATGAAAAGCTCGATAATGCCCACGTTATTCCCAGCGACACGGATGTTTCTTCTGATGGGGGATTGTATCATGTGGTTTCGGAGTGCGAGAAAGCCTTGGCAATGTTACGCAAACTATCTGCAGTAACATTCTTTCCCGCTCACGCCTCTGAGCGGCAAATATGACATTTCTCAAACAAAAATCGATCGTTATAAGGGAGAATGCATTAGATGGGATTTATCGAGGACACCATGAGGAGGTGTACACATGGAAAAAGAGGCCACAATGGCGAAATTCGATAGCATTATGGCTTCTCGGGGGGTTACTCGACGCGACTTCATGAAGTTCTGCGCTGCTTTGGCGGTGGCGGCAGGCTTTGGCGCATCGGCCGCTCCGCGGGTTGCATTGGCTATCCAAGATTCTGTCATCGGCGCCACGGAAGGCAATCTCTATCCGGTTATCTGGATCGAGGGCGCGTCGTGCACCGGCTGCACCGAATCGTTCGCCAAGGTCGAAACGCCCGATGTGGCAACGATCGTTCTGGATATGATTTCGCTCAACTATTCAGAGACGCTTTCGGCTGCTGCAGGTTATTCGATGGAAGAGGCGAAAGCCCAAACCATCGCAGCGGGCAACTATATTCTCGTGTATGAGGGCGCTATTCTTAACGCGTTCGACGGCAATGCATTGCGCGTTGCCGGTGAAACGGGCATCGAAACGCTCGTCCAAGCGGCAGAGAACGCCAACGCCGTTGTCGCGTTGGGGTCTTGCGCGGTGAACGGCGGTTGGATTGCCGCGCATCCAAATGTCGCACAGGCAATCGGCGTGCAGGAATGCTTGCAGCAGCACGGCATTAACGTGCCAGTCGTCAACATTCCGGGCTGTCCGGCGAATCCCGAATGGCTCATGTCGGTGCTCGTCGACGTCGTCGTCATGAAGGACAACCAGCTCCTGCTTGATCGCCTCAACGGCTTTGCCATGCCGGGCGACATCTTCGATCAGACGATCCATGATAATTGCGAGCGCCGTGGCCATTTCGAAAACGGCGAGTTCGTCTATCAGTTCGGCAGTGAAGAGGAAGCGAAGGGCTATTGCCTGTATGCGCTCGGTTGTCGCGGACCTCAAACGAAGTCGAACTGCCCGATCGTGATGTGGAACAACCGCCGGTCGTGGTGCGTTCAGGCGGGCGCGCCCTGCATCGGCTGCTGCGAGGCGAATCCGAACAACCCGTCCCAGAACTGGGTTGAGGTGAACACCCCCTTCTACGAGCGCCATCGCGATCTGCGGATTGGCGACTGGGTTCTGCAGCCGACCATCATCGCGGTCACGATCGCAGCCGTTGTGGCGGCGGCGCTGGTGATCCACGGATTCGGCATGAAGGCCTCCGGCCGCATGGACGGCGGTGCCGACTTCGAGAAGGTGCGTAAATGGGATGCGAAACATCCTGATAAATCCATCGGCCAATACGACCCAGATGTCATGGCGGAGGCGACGGGCAAGGCCGTCAAGAGCGACAAGCCTGCTTCTGGCTCCAACAACGAAGAGGGGAGGTAGAAGATGGCACGTGCTGTCATTGACCCCATCACCCGTATCGAGGGGCATCTGCGCGTCGAAATGGAAGTGACCAACGGAAAGGTGAGCGACGCGTGGGTCTCAGGCGGATGCTTCCGCGGCATGGAGCTCGTTGTTGAAGATCGCACACCTGCCGATGCCGCCCAGATCGTCCAACGTATCTGCGGCGTATGCCCGGTTTCCCATGTGCATGCATCTTCGATCGCTGCGGAAAAAGCGCTGGGGATCACGATCTCGAACTCGGCTCGCATCATCCGCAACCTCATGGAAGGCGCTCAGTTCCTCCATTCAAATATCCTCTGGTTCTACAACCTTGCGGCGCTTGACTACGTGAACCCGCTCAACGCGCTTACGGCCGACATCGCCGATGCCTATGCGCTTGTCGAAGAGGCGGGCACCTCGATGCACAGCGACTTGCCGGCGCTTCAGGAAAAACTCAAGGCGTTTGCCGCAAACGGTCAGCTCTCGATCTTCTCGGGCAACTGGTTCGATGCCGACGATGGCACGGCCTACACCCTCACCCCCGAGCTTGATCTTATCTGCACCGCGCACTACCTCGAGGCGCTGCAGATGCAGTCACTCGCTTCCGAGGTGGCGGCGCTTCTTGGTGGCAAGATGCCGCACATCATGACGAGCGTTCCGGGCGGCACGATGTGGGTGCCGACCGAGCAAAAGCTCGACGACCTCAAGTCGATGGTCGATTCCATCTATAACTGGGTTGCCGAAACCATGATCCCCGACACGCTCGCCCTCGCGCCGTTCTATCAGGATGCCTTCAGCTTCGGCAAGGGCTGCGGACGTTACATCGCTTGGGGCGTTTTCGAAGGCGAAGGCTGGCCTTACGACAACAACTACATCGAGCAGATGAAGAACCGCTATCTGCCGATGGGCGTGCTCGACGAAAACCTCGATATCAGCGATGTGCAAGAGGATCTCATCACCGAATACATGGGTCGTTCGTGGTACAAGGGCTCTGACACTTACGTGTCGCCCTATTTCATCACCGACCCTGATTTCACCGAATACAACACCGACGACCGCTACACGTGGGTGAAGTGCGCCGCCTATGGCGGAAAGCCCTACGAGGCCGGCTCGATGGCGCGCCTGTTCGCTGCCTACAAGCGCAATGTGCCCTTCATCGTCGATCAGATCGATGCCTTGAGCGCCGCGCTCAAGACGCGCAAAGGCGATCTCACGGCATTCGAGAGCACGCTTGGCCGTACGGCGATTCGCCAGATCGAGACGCTGTATGTGGCACAGCTCATGAAGGATTGGACGACCGAGCTGATGGATGCGATCGCTGGCGGCGACTCAACGTACTTCACGCCCGCTTCCACCGACTCCGGTTCGGGCACGGGCTTCTGGGAGGCCCCGCGCGGCGCGCTCTATCACAGCGAGAAGGTGTCGGGCGGAAAGATCGAGGGGTATCAGATCATCATCCCCTCCACGTGGAACCTTTCCCCGATCAACGAGAACAACGATCATGGCCCGCTCGAGGAGGCGCTCATCGGCGTTCCGGTCGGCGATATGGATAAGCCGATCAATGCCCTGCGCACCGTCCATAGCTTCGACCCCTGCACGGCATGCGCCGTCCACATCACCGAGCCTGCGACGGGCAAGCATTTTGAAACTGTTACGAGCCCTTGGGGGGTGAAGTAAGATGGCGCATCTGGCACATTATCGCGAGGCGCATCCTCTGGCGTTTGTTATCACGCACTGGATCAACCTCATCTCCATGATCATCCTGATCTTCACGGGCTTCTATATCCACTATCCGTTCTTTGCCGGCTTCATGGGCATCGCCCGCGGCGCGCATGTGTTCTTCGGCTTCGTGCTGTTCATCAACTGCCTTGTGCGCATCGTTGGCGCTTTCGTGGTGAAATCGGCTCCGACGGCAGGCACCCGCGAGGTCGTGCCCGATTACAAGACCTGGCTTCCCCAGGCGGACAATCGCCATCAGGCGCTCGAGTGGGTGAAGTATTACCTCTTCCTCAAGAAAGAGCATCCGCTGGGAGCGAAGCTCGGCGTTCCGCAAAAGCTTTCCTATCTGCTGATCCCGATCCTCATCTTCGTTATGTTCTACACGGGCCTCTGCATTTGGGCCCCGACGATGAACTGGGGAATCTTCGCAGCCGGTTCGACGTTGGTCGGCGGATTGATGAACATGCGCATCGTTCACTACTTCCTCATGTATGTGTTCATCATCTTCATGTTCATCCATATCTACCTCGCAAACGTCGAAGGTGTTGCGCCGACGGCGCTCATGTTTTTGCGGAAGGAGCATGGCGGGTTGGTATACGATCCGAAACGTCATGTCATCGTGGGCGAAGACAACGAGGCTGGGCACAGCAAGGGGAATGCCTAAGGCCCCATGCGTCTGAAGTGTTTGAAAAAGCGCTTCGGCCATAAAGGGAAAAAGGAAGGGCTGTCCGGAGTTCTATCTGGCACAGCCCTTTTCCATGCTGAGAGGGTAATTGTTTCATGCCATTGACCGACGAACAGATCATGCGTGAGGAGAAGTTCCTCAAAGGGCTTCCGCGTGTTAATTGGGGCGCCTTTTTTATGCCGCCCATCTGGGGCCCTGCCCATGGTTTCTGGGTGACGATCCTTTGGTATCCTGCGTGGCTCTTGGCCGACAACGTCGTGTATTGGGCCACTGAGGCGCCTACGCCTCTTTCGGTAATCCTTGCCGTGCTCACCCTCGTCATTTTGCTCGTGGTGACCGTCGTTTTTGCGATCGTCTCGCAACCGTTTGCCGCGCATCGCGCAGAAGAACGGGGAACAAGCCGCGAGACGTATTTGCGACGGGAAAGGATCTGGGCAATCGCATCCTTCCTCATCGCCGCCGTGATGGTTGCTCTTGCCACCTATTACAACTTGGCAATTCGCCCGGGAGTGGAGGCGTAGCATGGACCAGTGCGGAAAAGGCGCATATGGCAGCGTGAGCGAAGCCGGCGAACAGAGCGAAGCCGGCGAACAGAGCGAAGCCGGCGAACGAGGCGGAACCGGCAGAGAGAGGAAGAGCGGCGGACAGGGTGCGGCAGTCTTTTGTGTGGGAAACCGCCTGATGCTCGATGACGGAATCGGGCCGGCGATCTATGACGCCTTGAAGGAGGATTACGTCATTCCCGACGAGGTGGTGCTCTATGACGTCGGCTGCATGTCGCTCGATATGATCTCGGTGGTGAAAGACTCCGCCTTCATCGTCACCGTCGACGCGGTTGACGGCACCGATAAGCCTGCGGGGACGGTGTTTCGCTTTGCGCCCGAGGATATGGCGCGTCACAGCGGGGCGATGGCGTCGTTGCACGATTTGAAGCTCGTCGATCTCTTCGACGCCGCGGCGCTTTTAGGTTATTCCTGCGAGGGCATCTGCTATGGGATGCAGGTGGAGAACCGCGATCCCGCCACCTATGTGATGGGGCTTACGTCTGCCGTTGCGGAGGCTCTTCCGCTTCTGGAGGAAAGCGTCGCCGCCGAGCTTGCGCGGCATGGCTATCTTCTCAAACGTCGGAAGCTTTAATGCTTTTCGGGCTTGAATGCCGAAGGGCAGACGTCGGCGAGCACGCACACGCCGCATTGCGGTCGTCGAGCGATGCAGGTGTCGCGTCCGAAAAGCACGAGCTCATGGTTGAGCGCGCTCCATGTTTCAGGTTCGAAAAGCTCCAGAAGGTCTTCCTCGGTCTTTGAGGGCGTCGTTGCGCTGCTGAGGCGCAGCTTATGCGTGATGCGGAAGACATGCGTGTCGACGGCGATTCCCTCCGCGCGATTGAAGCCGACGTTCATCACGATGTTTGCGGTTTTTCTCCCCACGCCCGGAAGCATTTGAAGCTCCGTCATCGTGTGCGGAACCTCTCCGCCGAAATCCGTGAGCACCATCTGCGCACACTTGATTGTGTTGGCGGCCTTCACATGGAAAAAGCCGATCGTGCGGATGATCTCCTCCACATCGTGGACATCGGCCGACGCAAGGTCGGCAATCGTAGGATAGCGTTCCCAAAGCACCGGCGTCACCTTATTGACGGCGTTGTCCGTGGTCTGAGCAGAAAGGAGCACGGCAATGGTAAGGCGGAACGGATCGCCGCCATAGTGAAGCGCCGTCTGCGCCTCGGGATAGCGTTCGGCAAGGCGCTCAGCAACGATGCGCGCCCGCTCGCGTTTCGCTCTTTTCGATTCGCGTGGCATAGGTCTCCTTTGCTCTTTCGCCATGCGAGCCATTATACTATTTGACAGATTGGCAATGCTCATACATCAGCTGACATACGCTTTTGCGAAGTCGGGCGCCCTCGATGCGTTCTGGGGCAAGCTCGATGCGGGCGAGGATGCCACCTTGGGCGTTGCCGCCTCGGCGCGGCCCCTGCTGGTGGCTGCCCAGTTCGCCAAAAATCCCCGCGCAACCCTCGTCGTGGCTGCTTCCGAAGACGGATCCATTGCTTTTGCCCGCAATCTCGCAGTTTACCTTGGCCAAGAGCGCGTTCTGCGCTTTCCTGCTCAGCCATTTGGCACCGCGCCCGATAAGGTGCGCGATGCGAAGATCACGGCGCAGCGGATGGTTGCCGCGTGGGCGCTGCAGAAGGGCCTTGAGTGCGTGGTGGTGACGAGCGCGGCGGCATTGTTGCGCCGTCTCGCTCCCGCCGACGCTCATGCGGCACGGCCTCTTACGCTTGTCGCCTCTCAGGAGCTTTCCGCGATGAAGGGCCAGAAGATCGAGGATTTCGATGCCCTGCTGGAGGCGCTTGTGGAAAAGGGATACGAGAATTCCGGCGAGCTCGATGGTCAGGGAACGTTTTGCACGCGTGGCGGCGTGGTCGACGTGTTCCCCGGCAATCTCGTCTATCCGGTTCGCCTCGATTTCTTTGGTGACGAGCTCGAGGAGATCAGGCGGATCGTCCCCACGACCGGGCAGACAATATCGTCGCTTGATGCGGTGGAGATATTTCCGGTGTCCGCGTTTCCCTGCACGAAGGAAAACGTCGTTCGCGCAAGGGAAAAGCTCGAGAAGCCCGCGCTCGTAAACGCGACGGTGCGTGAGATGATGGCGAATCTTGAAGGAGGCCTGCGCTTCGATGGGGCCGATGTGCTTCTGCCCTTCCTTTTCAAGCGAACGGAGTCGCTCTGCGATTACGCGCGCGACGATGCGCTTATTGCGCTCATCGAGCCGCGTTCGCTTTTCGATGATGCCCAGCATGCCTACGATGAGATGCGCGGACGATCGATTGCGGGGGCGGTGCCGCTTGGCGAGCTCGTGTTTTCGCCGACTGAGCTGAAATTCAACAAGGGACAGCGTGCAACCTACGTCTCGATCATGCGCATTGGGGCGACGATCGACGATGAGCTTCCCGTGAAGCGCACGGACGTTGCCGGTGACGAGGAAAAGCTGTTCGGACGGCTCCGGATGGCGGCAGACGATCGCTCGACGGTGGTCTTCAGCGTGCCGAATTTCCGTGCGCGCGAAGAGATGAAGCTCGAGCTTGTCGATCGAGGGCTTCCCATCCATGAGCTTTTAGAGACAGCCCAGCCCTTTGAAGATGTTTCGCGGGCGATGCGGGCAAGGCTTGCGCAGAAGCGTGGGAGCGAAGCGCTCAAACAGGGTGAAAGCCAAAAGCAGGGCGAAGCGCGCAGGCAAGGCGATAGCGGCTTGGCGTCGAAATCGCCAGCGGTGTTTGCCCCGCTTGATCGCGGGATCGTCCATATTGTCGATAACGATATCCCGCTCGGCATGATCATTCCCAAGGCGAAGCTCGCGCTTGTCTCTCTTTCCGATGCGCAAGGTTCGCGTAAGGCGGCAAAACCGACACGAGACATCGATGTCACGGCGATCACCTTTCCCTATAAGCCGGGCGACTATGTGGTACACGCTGCCCACGGCATCGCCTACTTTTCCGGCCTCGTCCGCCAAGAGGTGGAAGGGACGATGCGGGACTATCTTCTGTTGGAATATGCCGAGGGCGATAAGCTGTATGTGCCGGTTGAGCAGCTCGACCGCGTGACGCGCTACGTCGGCCCCGACGGCTCGAACCCGCGTCTGACGCGGCTCAACACATCCGATTGGTCACGGGCTCTTTCGAAGGCGCGCAAGGCGACGAAAAAGCTCGCATTCGACCTGATCGACGTATACGCGCGCCGTGCCGCCACGCAAGGGTTTCGTTTTAGCCCCGACACGCTCTGGCAGAAGGAGATGGAGGAGGCCTTCCCCTTCCAAGAAACCCCCGATCAGCTTGCAGCGATCGCGGATGTGAAGGCCGACATGCAATCACTCAGGCCGATGGATCGTCTCATCTGCGGCGATGTCGGTTTTGGAAAGACCGAGGTTGCCTTGAGGGCCGCGTTTAAGGCGACGCAAG
>CANQTB010000072.1 GCA_947626665.1 uncultured Eggerthellaceae bacterium | reverse complement strand
GAGATAATCTGTCTGCTTTGCAAGACCTCTATCCATCGGACATCTGGTATCAAGCTTACGGCTTGAGAAATCGCATCGCGCACGGTTATGCAAAGCTGAACCCTCGGATAATTTGGGAAACTGCCACAGTGAGCATCCCCGAGCTCCAAAAGCTGTGCGTAAAGCTTCTTTCGGAATAGAAGAACTTCAAACAGCGCAAGGCATCTCGTCCACAGTCCGACCTCCGCACAAGCACCTGTGCGTTCGGCAGCATTTTCCCATGAAGCAACAATGCAGTTAATCGTTGAGATTATGCATCCTGTGCAACTGAAGGTTGCCTCTGAAAGGCGTCCCTCTCGGGTATCATTGGCGGTGGAGGGAAAAATGAGTGGTTATGTGCAGATGTGCGGCCGTTCAGAATTATTCGTTCGAAGGGGCGTTTAAGACATGGATTTCCGCCAGCTTGAGTATTTCGTCGTGACGGCCCGCGCGGGCAACTTCACGAAAGCCGCCAAAACGTTCTACATTTCACGGCAAGCGCTGAGAAAAGCCATCACGAACCTCGAAAGCGAGATCGGCGCTCAGCTCTTCAAGGTGAAATCACAAGGTTTGGAGCTCACTGACACCGGCCAGCTCTTGCTCTATGAGGCCCTTCCTCTCGTGGATTCGTATCACCAGCTGCAGATGCGCTTCTCGCGCACGCACAACCTCCAAAACCCGCAGCTCTCGCTGTCGCTCTGCGTCGTGGCCGGCGCGTTTTTCACGTTTCAGCCGAACCTGCTTGAGACATTCATCGACGAACATCCCGAGATCCTCGTGACGATCGAGGAATGCAACACCGCCACCGCGACCGACTTGGTGCGGACGCAAGACGCCGACGTCGGCTTCGTCGGCGCGATTCCGCGCTATCTGGAGGATTTTGACTACAAGCTCATCCGGCACACGGGCGTCTACATTTTCGTCCCGCGCACCTCGCCTTTGAGCAAGCAAGACCATCTCACGGTGAAAGACATCGACAAGCAGCCCTTCGTCACCCAAGGGCGGCACGATTTCCTCCACCGCTTCCTCGTGGAAGCATGCACGCAGGAAGGCGTGATGGTCGACATCATCTTCTCGTCGTCAAACGATAAACTGCTGATCAACCAGGCCATTCGCAGCCAGGCAATGTTCTTCGGCTTCCCGCAGTCGATTCTCACGCTCGCCACGCCCTATGAAGGGCAGTTCAAGCTGCTTCCTCTCATGGCGCCCCACGCCGACGAGTTCGGGACCTACGCCATCGTGAAGAAGGGAACGCGGCTCAACACCGCGATGACGGAATTCTGGAACTATCTCGACAAGGCGATTCGCTGAACGCGTGAGTGAGCGTTGCGAGCCTGTGCGCTCAGCGCTCCGAGCGCCCGGCGGCTCGTACACTCTGCTCTCCGCGCGCTCGGCGGTTCGCGCGTTCAACGCTCCGTGCGTTCAGTACCCGCTCGCCCAAGGTTCGCGCGGTCAGCGCGCCAACCTCAGCACTCGCTCTCCTCCTCGAAGCTTTCGCAGAGCTCAAGCGTTTCAGCATAGTCCTGCTGATACGCTTCCACCTCATCGGCAAGCGCTTGGAGCTCGTCTTCGGGAAGAACCGCCGCCTGCGCCTCCTCTTCGTTTGCGAAACCGGCTTCCTCAAGCGCCTTCTTCAGGAGAAACTCATCGTTTTGCATCGGCGCCGCCTTATAGCCCTTCATCGTGCCCCAATAGAAGAGCTCGCGATTGCGCTGGCCGATGACCTCCTGCGACGCACCTTCATCGCGCGCTTCCATCGCAGCATCCATCGCCTTCTTCTCCTGCTTGAGCAGATCCTCGAACTCTATGCGCTCGAAGTGCACCTTGCGCGCGAGCTTGACGATTTCCTGCGCTTTCCGCGCCCGCGCAAGCACCCTCCCCTTCTCTTCCATCGCGGGAAGCATGTCTACCAAAGTTTGGAGCCTCGCAAACGCCTGCTCCTCCCGCGTCTGTTCATCCCGCGCCAGCTCTTCTTCCAAAGCGCGCTCTTCCTGAGCTTTTTCTTTTCGGTCAAGGCCGTTCCCGAAAGCCATCGCCAACTCCTCACGGATCGTCTGTCTCAGACCCCAGCAAGGGAAGAGGGCCCCGGTTTCCCGAAACCCTCCATAAGGATACTTTGAAACTATGCCGCGGCAAGGCGCCTACGCGAGATCTTTACCCAACAAATACCCGTAGGTGATGCAGCGCCCGTGGCTGTTGCCCGCGACGTTGATCGGGTAGTCGACGGCGGTGATGTCGCCCATGCAGTTGCCGAGCGCATAGAGGCCCTCGATCGGCTCGCCATCGGCGTTCAGGCATTGGAAGTCGGTATTGACCTTCAGGCCGCCGGTCACGGTGAGCAGCGCCGGTCCGACGGAGAGCGCGTAGAACGGACCCTCCTTGACTGGCGTCAGGAAGACGGGCTTCTTGTAGTAGTCGGTGTCTTCGCCGGCCTCGCACATGCCGTTGTAGCGCTCAACGGTCGCCTTCAGCGTCGCCGCATCGCAGCCGATTTGCTTCGCGAGGTCGTCCAGCGTGTCGGCCTGATACGCGATGCCCTGCTCCACATAAAGCGGAATCTGCGTCTGGAAGTAGTCGACCGCCTCCTGCAAGTCCGATCCGTAGGCGCGGAAGCTGTCCCAGAACATGCCGCCGCCATAGGGCAGGCCGTTCTTGAGGTCGGTCGGCCAGTTGGCGTCGAAGATGGAATAGGCGATGCCGTCGGGCTGGCGGTTGATCGCGAGCGACTTGCCCTGCACCCATGTGTCCTCGCACATGAAGCGCTCGCCGTTCAAGTTCACGAACAGGAACGGGCCATGGAACCAGCAGAACGCCTGCGGATGCATCATCGTCGGCAGCGGCAGGTCTTGCAGCTGAGCGCCGACCCACATGCCCATCTTATGGCCGTCGCCGGTGTTCACGCCGACGGGGGTGTACTGGCTGCGCGGCTGGCCGTATTCCACGCAGATCGGCGCATACGCCTCGCACATCTCGACATTGCCGCCGATGTCACCAGCTGCGAGCACGACGTTCTTCGCGTTGTACTTCACATAGCCGTCAGCGGTCTCGCAGATGGCTCCGGTCACCGCGCCGGAGTCGTCGGTGACAAGCTGCACCGCCGGAGAATCGAACACGAACGTGGCGCCCGCGTCCACGGCATCGAGATAGAGAAGCTCGGCACCGATGAAGCCGGTTGACGAGAGGCCCGCGTCCTCGGGGGCCATGCACATATGATAGCCCGGCTGCTCAGCGTACACATCGTCGTGGCTGTAGAACGCACCGACCATCACGAAGCAGTTCTTCGCCTCGGCCTTGTCGAGCAGCCAGTTGCTCGCCTCCTCCGAGTTGTTGAAGAACTTGCTGATGAGGTCTTCGTTCGCACGGCTGGCGCACTGGGCGATCCAGTGCTGCTTGGCGTTCACCTTGTCGACGACGATGTTCTGGGCGTCCATGTAGCGCGATTTGATGGCGCCGAATCCGCCGCCGCGGCCGTTCCAGCTGCTCGTCTTCTCAACGACGGTCACATTGCCGCCGCTCTCGGCGAGCGAGCATGCGCAGGCGCATCCCGAAAGACCCGCGCCGATGACGAGTGTGTCGGTGTCGACCTCGCTCGCGATGTCGGTGATGGGCTCGGGCGGCGTCTCCCACGAATAGCCGCCGGACTGCGCCGGCTCTGCGGTGGACGTGTTGCTGCTTGTCGAGCTCGTCTGCGCCGGCGAGCAACCGGCAAACGCGCCAAGGGCGGCAACGCTGGCGGCGCCGACGGCAGCGCCCTTGAGCAGGTCACGACGAGAAACGGTAAGCTTTGACATAGATTTCCCTCCTCCTTTTGGGAATTGTCTCTGCCCCGCCCCATCCCATATGGTTGCGGGGCAATAAACAGTAAGGTATCAGTACCGTAACATCGAGAAAACGGCGCGAGAACCCCTCAAACAGTTACCCCGTAACCCCCCGTTGCGCAGACATGAATGGGCAAATGCGCTCAACCAATACGCTCAACATTTCCTGCTTTCGCGTAAATCAAGCTGCGAGCATTTCCAGCTTTCGCGCAATCACGAACCGTCCGTTTCATACACGGGGAGGGTCACTGTTCCGAAACAAGGAAGGCCCCGTCCCCAAGCTCAAATTAAGCAGGGGCGGAGCCTCTATGAACTCCTATCAGCCATTTCTTTCCGAAAGGCCACTCATTTCCTTCACGAAGGTCTTTCGATCTTTTCCCGACAGAACCTCACTTATCTCCAACAGAACTACAGGGAGCTTTGTCGTCTTCTTCCGTCTTCCGCAGAATCTTGCCGTTTACTCTTCGTCTTCCAAGCCGGCGAGGCGGCGTCCCACCAGATAGCCAAAGCAGACGCAACGTCCATGGCTGACGGCGCTGATATGGTGCGGATAGGTGCCGAAGAACATCGAGCCGCTCGTGTTGCCCAATGCATAGAGATTCGGGATGACCGCACCGGCGTTGTCGAGGACTTGAGAGTTCTTGTTGATCTTCAAACCGCTGACCGAGGTCAAGCACGAGCCGCTCTCCTCAATCGCGTAGAACGGAGCCTCATCGAGAGGAAGCAGAGTTGTCGGGTTCTTACCGAAGTCCTCATCGACGCCCTTTGCGCAGAGCTCGTTGTAGCGCTCCACCGTCGCCTTGAGATTCTCCTTGTTGACGCCGATCTTATCGGCCAGCTCATCGATGCTGTCTGCCTCGATGAGAACATCTTTGCAGTTCTCGTACATATCCTCGGCAGTCCACGGTATGACGCCCTTCATGATGTCGAACGCCGCAAGCAAATCGCCTGAGAGCAGAAGGTAGTCATGGGCGCCAGGCTGATACATCAGGGCGTTGTTCACGAGCTCGAACGACTGGCTCTCATTCACGAAGCGCTTACCGTCCTCGTTCACGCGTGGGAAGGCGAAGATCGCACCGTTCGCGCGGAAGCCGGCAGTGCATCCGCCTGGGTCGTTCATGAGGATGTGGGGATAGTCATCCTCGGCCGCATTGATCGCCGTGGCCATGAGATGCCCGTCACCGGATTCAGTCATGGTCGGGTTGATCCACGCATACACCGCGAGGTCGCGCGGGCGAATCCTCTCCGTCAGGCAATCCCAGTTGTTATCGTAGCCGCCGGTCGCCAATACGACACCCTTGGAGGCGTTCACCTTGATATAGCCATCTTCACCCTTCGCGAAAACACCAGTCACAGCGCCACTCTCGTCGGTGATGAGTTGGCAAGCAGGGGTCTCGAAACGAACCTCCGCACCGTTGAGCTCCGCATTGTCAAGCATCATCTTGACGAAGGAGGAAGTGCCGCCCTGAACGCGAACACCAGTCGCCCAAGTCTTCACACCCTCATAAACGGAATGGTCGCCCACGACGCTGAACTCGCCGCATTCGCTCGTCGGCGTGTTAGATGAGGTCTCCATCGCCCATGCCATCGCCTCACCGGAACGGTCGATGTATTGCTGCCAGACAAAACGGTCGGCGCGATAATGGGCAAAGGAGAGCGCATCGCCCAAGAGCTCTGCCGGATCAACCGTCACGCCGGCGGCTGTATGGAGAGGATCGTTGATGGCGCCGATCTCGCTTCCGCGTGCGGCGAACGTCGTGCCCTTCTCGAGCAGCAAAACGTTCAGACCGTTTTGCGAAGCGGAGGCTGCCGCCGTCGTTCCCGCCATACCGGCACCGCATACCACGACGTCGACGTCGATGGTCTCGGTAACTTGGTCGTCAGTGATCGGGTCGGCGACGAAATCGGGCTCGCATTGCACCGATTGCGAGAAATTCAGATTCTCCTTGTTGGGCAGAAGCGTTTCGCCCGTCTGCGCCGAAGCAGACGACGTGCTGCTGGTCGGCGTGTCCGACGTGTTGCTCGACGTCGAGCTCGGCGACGACGCGCATCCGGTTGCCGCGAGCGCCGTGAGCGCTGCAACCGAGGTTGCTACGCCGAGAAATCCACGACGCGACATCGCGCCGTTGGCTCCTTTGATGGCCGTTTTGTTGAGGTCTTCCATATTCCCCTCTCTTCCTCTTTCGATGGGTTAACTCAAAAGGGCATCAACCGTGGGTGTATAATGCAGGTTTGCGAAATCGGCATTTCCCCCGTTGATGCCCACACGCTTCTACAGCGCGCAGGAAGACCTTAGCGCAGTCATGGGAGTGGGAGTATCCGACAATATGGCCAACTTTGCCAAATCTGCCATCGGACAAAAAGTACGATGGTTTCCCATTAGGCTTTCTGGAGCCGGCGTCGCCGCCTGTTCCATCGTCGGAATGGCGCTTTTCTACGCATGGAACCTCTATGCTATTTACTACGGTCCCCTCGTCTCGACGCAAGGCTATATGTCAACGACCCTTGGAACCATCGTCACCAGCATTTCGGCAACGCTCGGGTTTGTGATGATAGGAGCTTGGTTCTATCGGCTGCGGCATTTCGAGATCATTGGCATGGCGATTTCTGCGGCAACCGTCGTGTTCGTTCCGCTTGCCGTCGTGCTCCGCGATAGCGGCATGCTCAATCCCACCGCCGCACAGCTGCTCATCGATGTGGTCAGCAGAATCTGCTCGTGCTGGGTGATCGTCTCGTGGGGAGCACAGTATTCTCGGTTCAAGCCGCGCTTCATCACAATATTCGCGCTCGCCTCGTTCCTTATCGCCTTGGTCGTTTGCCTTTCCTTAAACGCCTGTCCAATTGCTGTGAAAGTAACGTTCGCAAGCATCGCCCTGCCGCTTTCCATGGTGTTTGCCTTGCTGGTGAAGGGAAGCAAAGGGGAGACGTTCGCGCCAAACGCCCCAGGACTGTCAAGCGAGACATTTGTTGGCCTTACTTGGCGGATCATCGTCGTGTTTTTCTTGTTCGGCATCGTCACCTGGGTGGGAATCACACTCGCCCAAACCGATTTCGACAAAACGCGATCGTTGGCGGATCTTTCCATTGTCGGCAGCGGAATCATCGTAGTCATTTTCTTGCTGATCGCGCTTTTCACGAAGGGAACCTTCTCCACGTCTTTCATCTATCGCGTGGCGCTTCCGCTCGTTATGACGGGAATGATGCTCGTCACCATACCGAGCGTTGAGACTCCCGTGGGGACGGCGCTCATCGCGATGAGCTACACCTGCTTCGATCTCTTCTGCTTCACACTTTTCGCGAACGCTTGCCGCAAAACGGGAACCGACCCTCGAAAAGCCTTTGGCTGGTGCCGCGCCATTGAAAGCAGCGCGCCGATTCCCGCCATTGCCCTTATCACCATGACGAGCAACCTTTTCCCGCCGGAGAGCCACCTTCTCTCCACGCTTATCGTAGCGGCGAGCGTTTTGGTGGCAGCTGCCCTGATGCTGTTCAGCAGCACCAAGATTTTCGAGAAGGTGCAAAGCCCGCAGGCCGAAGAGAAAGAGCTGGGATTCACCGAAGATATGATGCAATTCGCGATGCAGTTTTCAAAAGCCGTCCAGAGCGCGGCGCTCTCGCCCCGCGAGGCGGAGATCCTCAGCCTGATCGTCCGCGGCAGAAGCGTGCCTTATATAGCCGAGAAGCTAGCCATCTCACGGAGCACGGTGAAGACGCATATCGCCCACATATACGAGAAGCTCGACGTTGCCGACCGCCAGGAGATGATCGACGCCATCGAGGCGATTCCGCTTGATGAAGGCAATGAGATAGCAAGTTGATGGGGCAGTGCTATCTCATCGCCCTGATCGAGCATCCTATCGGGAGGCGTTGTCCTTCTCCACCTCATTCGACCACGAGTCGTTGAGCATGCCCTCGCAGCGCATCATGCACGTGGCGTCTGCCATGGCGCCGTACACCGCGTGCGTGCCCACCACATCGGCGTGATAGTTCACTGCACGGTTGGCGGCGATCCCGATGCGCCCCGCCTCGGCAGCGGCATCGATGTTCGCACCCATGAAGACGAACTCCCAGCCCTTCGCCTTCTTCTTCTCGATGAGCTTCTTCACATCCTTGTAGCTATATTCCCTGCTCGCGTTTTCCATGCCGTCGGTGGTGATGACGAAGATCACGTTCTTGGCACGATGGCTCTTCGGGAGGATCTTCTGCACCTTGCTGACGTGCGTGATCGCCCCGCCCACCGCATCGAGCAGCGCCGTGCACCCGCGCACGTAATACTGCTTGCTCGTGATGGGGCGTACCTCCTGGATGTCCTTGCGATCGCAGATGACGTCGGTGCGATCGTCGAAGAGCACGGTGGAGACCACGGCATCGCCGTCAAGCTCCTTGTGCTTTAAGAGCACGGAGTTGAAACCGCCAATGGTGTCGGCCTCAAGCCCTGCCATCGATCCGCTGCGGTCGAGGATGAATACGATCTCGGTGTAGTCTTTCATGGTTCGTCCTTATCTCTTAGGAATTGCTTGACGATAAGGACTTTACCCGCGCGGCGGGTGCTGCAGGTAAACCGCGAGGCGACATCTTGCGCGGGGGCAAGCGTTAATCAAACGAGGCCGGTCGTGGGCAAAACGTCTTAGCCAAGTAGCGGCAGGTCGTGTGCAGATTTTCCTTGGCTATCCCAAAAGCGGCTGATCATAGGCGAAAAGCGCCTCGTTGATCTGGAAGATGTCGTAAATGCTGTTCACGAGGAAATACTCGACAATGACATCGAACTTCGAGCTATGGGAAAGCGTGAAGCCCGCCCGTGCAAGCAACGCGAGCGCATCGTCGTAGTCGAGCCTGAGCGCGATTGCGAGCGCGCAGGCGGTCTTTTTCGTCGGGCGATATCCATCGTCTTTGCGGATCTTCGCGAAGAGCTGCCGCGACATATTGGCGCGCTTGTAGACCTCCACGTCGGTCATCCCGCGCTCGTCAATCAGCCTGAGCACGGTAGCTGCGAACGACTCATCGAGCCGCGCGAGCCGTGATTCGAGGCTTTCCCGTTGCTCACGTCGCCTCATCCTTCCGAAACGACGCTTGCGCCGCGGAGCCGATGATTCGTGCGGCGCAGCCATTTTTGGAGACGGTGCCATTGTCGGAGACGCTGCCATTGCGGGCGGCGATGGCATTGCGGGTGGCGCTCCGTAAGCCATTGGCTC
>CANQTB010000071.1 GCA_947626665.1 uncultured Eggerthellaceae bacterium | reverse complement strand
AGCATGATGTCGAGAATGAACAGATCATAGTTGTTCTTGCTCGCGTAGGCGAACGCGTCCTCGCCATTGTTGACAACATCAGCTGAATAGCCTTCCTTCTTCAAGGCATAGCTGACAAAGTCGGTGATGGAAGGCTCATCATCTACTACGAGAATGCGGCTGGGTGTGTCGGTCATCTTAAATCCTCTCAGTTCCTTGCTAGAACTTCTTCCCGCTTCCATCGGTATAATAAAACAATGCTAGTATAACGCTAGAAGTACCACTTAGAGGGAGTGTTGTTATCACTATGTTACTTGCCTTAGACATCGGCAACACGCATACCGTTATCGGTCTTTATCCGAGTAAAGAATCGCCCTTGCCGGCATATTCGTGGCGCGTGGCAACGAATATGCCGGCAGCGTCCGACGATATCCGTGTTCATCTCTTTGCGCTTCTCGATTCAGAAGGGATCTCTCATCAAGAAATTGATGCCGCTGCGCTTGCTTCGGTGGTTCCCGCGCTTGCGGACGCTTGGGCTGGGGCTTTAAGAAAGGCCTTTGCGGTGGATACGCTTTTCTGCACAGCAGAATTGGCCGCCCGTGCGGGCGTTTTCTCGACGGACTATCCGGCACCCCGCGAGATCGGTGCCGACCGCGTTGCCGACGCCATCGCAGCACGGTTTCTCTATGCGACGCCCGCCGTTGTCGTTGATTTCGGTACGGCGACCAACATCGAGGTGATCGACGCGAGCGGAAACTTTGTTGGTGGCATCATCGCCCCGGGCGTACGCACTTCAGCCGAGGCTCTTTTTTCAAGGGCAACGCGTCTGGCAGCTATCGATTTGGCAACACCTCCGACAATTATCGGCCGCTCGACGGAGCAGGCGATTCAATCGGGTATTGTATTTGGCGAAGCCTACCGCGTTGATGGCCTTTTGGAAGGGATCTTCCGAGAGCTGGGCGAGGAGGCGACCGTCGTTGCAACAGGCGGACTTGCGCCGTTGGTGAGCGCGCATTCCCGCTATATCACGATGGTTGATCCAAACCTCACGCTTTCCGGTTTGCGCCTTTTCGCGCGGGCGGTTTCCTCATTGCAGCAATAAGGAGAAGGGAATTAACCATGGTAGATACCGTCTTTCTCAATGGGCTTGCAAGCAAAGACCCGACTCCCGGCGGCGGAGGGGCCTCGGCTTATGGAGGCGCTCTTGCAGCGGCTTTGGCTTCGATGGTCGCAAACCTCAGCATGGGGAAAAAGGAGACTGAAGCGGTTGAGGCCCAGATGCATGAGATGAGCGGACGTCTTCTCGTTATTCGCGATGCGCTCGTTGCCCTCATCGATGCCGATGCCGATGCGTTCGCTCCGCTGGTTGATGCGTGGGCGATGTCGCACCAAACGCCGGAAGAGCAGGCAGCGCGTGATGACGCTATTCTGGAAGCGCAGATCAATGCCTGTGAACCTCCGCTCGAAATCATGAAGCTTTCAGCCGAGGTCATCGAAATCTGCGGTTTCATGGCTGAAAACGGTACGAGAATCGCCGTTTCGGACGCCGGAGTTGGCGCGCTTTTCGCCAAGGCAGCCCTGCTCGGCGCAAGCCTCAATGTGCGCATCAATTGCCAAACGATGAAGGACGAGGCGCGTGCGAAGCACTATCTGGATGATGTCGATAAGTGCATTGCCGCATATGCTCCGTTGGCCGATCAGATATATGAAAAGGTTGTCACGGTGCTTTCTTAGCACGCCGAGAGAAGAAGAGCCGTATGGGAAGCGGACTTTGCTACACAAGGATAACGAACTCGCCCGATGGCACCAAGCAGCTTGCCGCTACGTTGGCGCCGTATGTCCATGCGGGGGATGTGGTCGTTTTAGATGGCGATCTTGGCGCCGGGAAAACGCAGTTCGTTCAGGGATTTGCCCAAGCCTTTGGCGTGCTTGAGCAGATCGTCAGTCCGACGTTTAACTTGATGCTCGCCTATCAGGGGCATCTGCCGCTTTATCATTTTGATCTTTACCGATTAGAGGAGGCTGCACAGCTTGAGGACATCGGCTTCTATGAGACGATCGATGCCGATGGCGTCACCTTCATCGAATGGGGAAGCCGATTCGCCGATGCGATGCCCTATAGCTACCTGCGCGTGACCTTAAGCGCATCGGAGGAAGGCAAACGGCAGGTGAGCGTCCGCTCGGTGGGCGATCGTGCGCGGCAGCTGCTTTGCGTTTGGGCAAATGATTCAAAGTCGCGTCTTATGAAATGCGGCGGGGCCGAGTAGCCGTGGTCGCAACCGGGAAAAGCTCTTCGGCTGAAGCCGATGCTTTGGAGAATGTCCAGCCTCCGAGCCGCAACGGCGGCGAACCGCTTGCGCTTCTTTTCGATACGGCAAACGAGAGGATCGCTTGCGGAATAGCACGGTTGGAGCGGCGGGAGAAAAAGGCCCATCTTGTCGCCGCCGTCCAAAAGCTGGCTCATCGCGCGTCAAACACCCAGCTCATTCCCACAATCGATGATCTCTTGCATGCGATGGGGGCCTCACGCGAAAACATTGCGTGCGTGGTCTGCGGCAAAGGCCCCGGATCGTTCACCGGCGTGCGTATCGCCATGGCCACGGCGAAAGGCATTGCTGCGGCACTTGCGCGTCCCCTCATTCCTGTCTCGTCGCTTGATGCGGTCGCGTGGGAAGCATGGGCGCGGGACGTTCGCGGGAGGCTCTATGTGGTGGCAGACGCCATGCGCCATGAAATCTATCCCGCATGGTTCACGCTTGACGAGAATGGAGCATGGCGCGAAGGCGCCGATCGCGTCGTGAAGGCGGAGGAGGCTGCTGCCGAGGCAAACGAGGTTTTTCGAAATGAGTTACCAGAAAAAACGTTTTCCGTCACCGGTGATGCTCTCACGAAATACGCCGATCTTTTCTCAGAGATCGGAAAGGACGGGAATTCGCCGGCGCGTCCGAAAATCCTTTCCAAGGATACCTTTTCACCAACAGCCCGGGGCCTGGCACTTTCCTTTGAAAATGCATGGCGCGAGGGCACGGCCGACCCCTTTGATGCAGTGCGTTTCCACCCGATGCGCGCACTTCCTGCCTACACGCGGCTCTCTGACGCTGAGGAGAACGAGCGGACGCGCATCGCGAAAGAAGGAACGCGGAATCTCGCGACGGGCGTTGACGGCGGCATCGTCTACCGACCGCTTTCGCGTGAGATGTGCCCTGAAGTCGCAGCCCTCGAGAGCGTAGTCATGGGTTCGGATGCGTGGAACGAAAACATGGTCGCCGATGAGCTGGGAAGAAAGGATCGCACATGGTGGTGCGCACTTTCCCATGCTGCTTCCGGCGATGCGGTGATCGGCTATGCTGGAGGCTGGGTGGTTGATGGCGAGCTGCAGATTTTGAAAGTCGGTGTAGCGCCTGCATGGCGCAGGCGCGGTATTGCCCGCGAGCTGCTTGCCCGCATAAGCGACGATGCGCGCAACCTTGGGGCTGACCGTCTTTCACTTGAGGTGCGCGTGGGAAACGCGGGCGCGAGAAGATTCTACGAGCAGCTTGGTTTTTCGGAACTCGGCGTGCGTCCGCATTACTATTCCGATGGGGAAGACGCCTGCATCATGCAAGGGGCGCTTCTTTCCGAGCATACGCAGATAGCGGGAATGGACCTTCGCTCAAAAAATAGCTTGCAGAAGGATTCCCGGGCGCATTCGCCGGTCATTCTGGCGATCGAGACCTCGTGCGACGAGACCGCCGCAGCGGTTATCGATGGCGAGGGGCTTCTGCTTTCCGACGTGGTGGCCTCGCAGATTGATTTTCATGCACGCTTTGGCGGCGTCGTTCCGGAAATCGCGAGTCGTAAACATATCGAGGCGATCGTCGGCGTGTGCGAAGAAGGGTTGGCTCAGGCCCATGTTTCCTACGATGATCTCGACGCCATCGCCGTCACCTATGCGCCCGGCCTTGTGGGGGCGCTTGTCGTCGGCGTGGCTTTTGCGAAAGGCGCCGCATGGGCGCTCGATATCCCCTTTATCGGTGTCAACCATCTTGAAGGGCATCTCTATGCGAACAAGCTGGGGGATGGGGACTTCGCGCCTCCTGCCATCGTGTCACTCGTTTCCGGCGGCAATACGATGCTTGTCTTTATGAAGGATTGGGGAGATTACGAAACGCTCGGCTCGACGATAGACGATGCGGTCGGCGAGGCGTTCGACAAGGTTGCGAAGGCGCTTGGTCTCGGCTATCCCGGAGGTCCGGTGATCTCGCGACTCGCCGAACAGGGCGATCCCGCAGCCATCGCGTTCCCGCGCGCGATGCTTCATTCCGGCGATCTGCGGTTTTCGCTCTCGGGGCTGAAGACCGCGGTCATCACCTATATCCAACAGCAGGAGGCGGCGGGAAACGAGCTGAACCTCCCCGACATCGCGGCGAGCTTTCAGCAAGCGGTAATCGATGTACAAATCGCGAAAGCATCGCATGCGCTTTCCCAGACGGGCGCGAAGACGCTTTGCCTCGGCGGGGGAGTGGCCGCTAATCCGGCACTGAGGCGTGCCTATGAGGAGCTTTGCGCGAAGCGTCATGTGAAGCTCGTGCTTCCGCCTCTTTCCTCATGCGGCGACAATGCGGGCATGATCGCGCTCGTGGCGCTTGATCGCTTCCGGCAGGGCAAGTTCTTCGGCTGGGACGCCGACGCGTATGCCCACGCCTCGCTGGATGAGCCCTATTAGCGCCATCGGCATAAAGATATCCAAGCAATGTTTACGACCATATCACGCGCAGGGCATCGAGCCTGCTCTCTAGCCCCTTCCGCAGATAATCGAGCCGCCATGCGCTGATATTGCCGTTTGCGAGGATGCCGATGGCCTCATCAATGAATCCATCTAACAAAGCAAGTTCAAACCAGCTATCACGTGCGGCGAGCATAAGCTGCCTGTTCGGTATTGCGTCGAATGGCCTCGAGATAAAAAAGTGATCGTTTTGCGCGACTTTGCCCTCATCGTTGTCGTACCAGAGGCTGTTGCCGCTGTCGAATAAGGGGGCAAAGCGCCATTGGAGCGTATGTATGTTTCGAATGTAGCCGAAATTCCTCAGATGCCGATCGGTGTTGGCAAGCAAGCTATCGCATACGATCATTTTCGAAAGGGAGAGCGACACCGCACGTGGAGGAATGCCGAGGTTTGTTGCTTGACGAAATACGGCATCGTAGACGGTTTCGCCTTTCCTTGAACCTTCGGAATCATAGATAAGGCTTGCGGGCACATATTCCTCGTCGGAGTTGATAAAGCAAGCGCATGCTGATACGACACCGACGTTTTCGATCGTTCGCGTTTCGTATTGAACGAATTCCGAAGGATCGAGAATTCGATTATGAAGCGCAGTGGCTACGACCTCGTTGTACACTTGCTGATCGGTCCAAGGGATATGCCCTTTAAGGAGCGTTCGTCGTTCGCCTTCGCATATCCACCGCTTCGGCAAAGCTCCTTCGGATGTGTTGTCAGGTGAAGACAGCCCGACGTCAGAGAGCCATTCATCCCAAGGGCTTTCATCGGATCCGAAGTCGTTTTGGAAATAATTCAGATCGCCCCATGCGAAGTGCTCCCCAGCTGGCTGTATCCAGTATTGATCGGAGAGTGAAAATCCCAAATTTCGGAAAGGGATAAGAGAGGGGTCGTCAACCCCCAGCTCCAAGAGCTTCCGATCCATGCCATTTCGACTAACGGGAATGCTCCGATGTTCCCACCAGCGTTTCAGTCCGGCGGAGGAGCCGTTGCCGTTGCGCGTGACGGTTCCGATAGGGGCGCGGGAAGCATCGATGACTTCGTGAGGCCTGAATGCGCGATTGCGTTCGTCGAATGAGAATTCCATGACGGGGTAGGTCCCGTTCATAAGAAGGTAGCTCACGCCGGAATGTGGCCTTCCTGGCCTTGAGGCATGCTTTTTGGAGTCTTGAATCGATGCGCTATCCACCAACCAGTGCTTGTTTATCTTTTGGGCCTGCAATGTCCCTGCGGCAATGCGCTTATATGTTGCCTGTACGCTGATACCGAGTTCACGTGCAGCGTCTTTGATGCTTGTATCGTAGGACATAATAAGTACCCTTACCTGTTTTACCTCGCAGTTAGTGCACTTGCCGCTCTCTGTGTCATGGTGAAACGGATGATGGTCAAAATACAACATTAATATAATATTAAAAAGGTTTAAAACCAATCATTAATGGTTTAATAATAAGAAATAGTTTAAAAGTCTTCGCTGATGTGTATTCTCAAGTCTACAAATCTGGCGATTGCGAAGACTGTGATGGCTTCTCAAGCACCTCGTTCATCGAGCCGGTGCGATAGCCTTCCAAATCAAGCGTTACAAAGGAAAAGCCAAGGTCGCGCAGTGCGGCACTGAGGTTGTTTCGCAAAGGTGCCTGTGCGAGCTTTTCGATGTCGTCGGACGGCACCTCAATGCGTGCGATGTCGCCATGGGAGCGCACGCGCGCTTGGCGGCATCCCGCCTCATGAAGGACGCTTTCCGCCGCCTCGATGCGCGCGAGCTTCGCGCCGTTAATCTGCTCACCATAGGGGATGCGCGAGGCGAGGCACGCGTACGAGGGCATATCCCAAGTGGGAAGATCGCGCTTGCGGGAGAGGGCGCGGATGTCGGCTTTCGCGAGCCCCGCAGCGCGAAGGGGGCTTTCAATTCCCAGCTCGTCGAGTGCCCGCATTCCGGGGCGGTAATCGCCCACATCGTCAGTGTTCGAGCCATCGGCAACGTGGATGAAACCGGCTTCTTTCGCCTGCCGCAAAAGCTCTCCGAAGAGCGCACGCTTGCAAACATAGCAACGGTCGGGCGGGTTCTCGGCGAAGCCCTCGACGGCGAAGGGGTCGAAATCCACCATAACTTGGCGTATGCCTTGCGATTCGCAGAATTCTTGCGCCGCCGCGATCTCGCTTAAGGGAACGAGAGGGGAGCGTGCCGTGAAGGCGATGGCGCGCTCCCCCAGCGTTTCGTGCGCGACGCTCAAGAGAAATGTGGAATCCACCCCGCCGGAGAATGCGACGGCCACGCTTCCCCAATCCTTCAGAGAGGCGACAAGACGCTCGTAACGTTCGTGCAAGGCAGCCTCCAAATCCAGAGAGCCGTCTTGCACTATGGGAAGCTTTTTGTTTGAGGAAGTCATACGGTGCGCAAGGTTTTAAAACACCGCGACGACGGCGCCGGGATAGTTCTCCTCAAGGTAAGTCCGCACCTCTTCGGAGGTAAGCGCTTTCGCGAGGGCTTGAATAGCGGCGTTGTTCTCGTTGCCTTCCTTCACGACGAGCACGTTGGCGTAGTTCTGTGCGGCAAGGCCGCCTACTTCCTCAACGGCGAGGGCCGTGTTGGTATCGATGCCGGCGCCGATGGCGTAGTTCCCGTTGATGGCGGCGAGGTCCACGTCAGGCAAAACGTTGGGGATATTTGCCGCCTCGGTGGGGATGAACTCAAGGTTCTTCGGATTGCTCGTCACATCCAACTCGGTTGCGTTGATGCCTGCCTCATCGTCGACCTCAATGAGCCCTTCCTGCTCAAGGAGCAGAAGTGCGCGGGCCTCGTTGGTCGGGTCGTTTGGAACGGCGATCTTGGCGCCGTCGGGGAGGTCGGCAAGGCTATCGAGCTTCTCGCTGTAAAGCCCTAACGGCTCGAAGTGCACCGCTACGACGTCGGTGAGGTGTGTGCCGCGGTCGTCGTTGAATTGGTTAAGGTAGGTGATGTGCTGGAAGTAATTCGCATCCACATCGCCTTCCTCGGTGGCGGTGTTGGGAAGCACGTAGTCATTGAATTCAACGACCTCAAGTGTGATGCCCTCCTCCGCAAGAAGCGGAGCAACGGCGTTGTTGAGGATTTCGGCATGCGGGGTGGGGCTTGCGGCGACGGTCACTTTGTTTTCCTCGGAACCGCCGGAAGAGCAGGCCGTCAACGCGAAGGTGAGGGCGAGCAGTGCGCCCACCAAAGCGACGATGGGCAATTTCAAATTGATCGTTTTCTTTGAGTCTTTCATGTATGGTCCTCCTGTCATAGGTATGTTTCGGGCCCTCTTGGGGCATAAGATTTGTTCGCTTTCTTTCTCGGTTTGCAACCGATTTGCAAAAGCGAACATCAAACAGCTGTTGGTGTTCGCTCATGGTATGCCGTTCGGAAATCGGATTCAAGCAGCAAGGTCATGCAATATTCCGAACGCCGACGGTCGGAAAAATGAGGACATTGCTGTCAGAGGCAAGGTTACAGGTTCGGAAAAAGATGGCAACGCTTTAGGCGAAATCCGTCGGCGTGGCCGAGAGCTCCCAAAGAAATACCTACGATGGATAAAAATTCGCGTTGTGAGCTGGAAACAACGGACGAACGGACAAAAGGTTCAGAGGAATCTGAGGGGAAGTGGATCCGATGGCGTTACACAGAAAAGCACAAGATTGCGCAACCACTCCAACGACCGGCGGTCCAGTAGATCCTGCCGTCGCTGCCGAATCGTCATCCTCGCTCTTAGACGCCCCCAACCCCATAGCGGTTGAGGAAGAGCAGCAGGGCGAAACGCCTCAGCAGGTGGAAGGCCAGTTCCAGCGCCGCATGACCGTGTTCGACATGGCGGTCTACGGCCTTGTCTTCATGGTGCCCATCTCGCCGTTTGCCATCTACGGCGAGCTGTTCAACGCCTCGGGCGGGATGCCGGCGATGGTCTATGTCGTCGGCTGCGTCGGTATGCTTTTCACCGCGCTCTCCTACGGCATCTGCGTGAACCGGTTCCCCTATTCAGGTTCGGTCTATTCCTATGTGAGCCACGGCATGGGCAAGGGCATCGGCTTTCTCGCCGGCTGGCTCTTCCTCTTGGATTATGCTTTGAACCCTGTGTTGCTGTTCGTTACCGCTGGCTCTGCCCTTGAAGAGGTGAGCGGCGTCATCCCGCTGTGGGCGTGGTGCCTCATCTTCCTCGCGTTCGTCACCATCGTGAACTTCCGCGGTGTCACCGTCACGAAGGTCGTCAACATCATCGCGCTTGTCGCCGAGATGATCATCCTCGCGCTCTTCATCGCCTTCGGCCTCGCGTGGATCTTCACGAACCCCGATTCCCACGGCCTCACCTTCACGCCCGTATTCAACCCCGCTGTCCAAAACGCGCCGCTGCTCATCATGAACGGCGTGTCG
>CANQTB010000070.1 GCA_947626665.1 uncultured Eggerthellaceae bacterium | reverse complement strand
TACGTCGGCGTCGGCACGCTCAACATCCTGGCAAAGAAAGCCGACGGTGTGGAGGTCACCGTGTGGACCCACCCGCGCTCCGACCTCACCCAGCTCGACATTGACACGTTCAACGTCCAATACCCGCAGCTCACGGTGAAGCACACAACGGCCTTCCACGACCGCTTCCTTATCCTGGACGAAACGGAGGGGTATTTCGTGGGAGCCTCCCTGAAGGACGCAGGGAAGAAGAGCTTCGCGATTACGGCAATCGAGGACAGCGACACAATAGCCAGCATCCTCAAGCGGCTTGGAGACTGAAGGATTGCCGGCCTTGTCGATTGCTTCAAATCGGCTCTCACATCGGGCACTCAGTCATGTCAACTCGGTTGTTGCGAGTGCACCGTGGAATCAGTATCGATAGAACGCGCCGTAAGCATAGCCTTCTTTGATAAATTTGGGACTCACCTTAAGCCAAACAAGCAAAGTTCATTACCGGTATAATGTGCACGTTCGATTAGCACCGCGCAGGGAGGAATCGTGTCGCCACGCCAATCCGACATAGCCGATATGAAGTGCTGGCTCGTGCGCTTGGCCGAAAAGCGTTGGCACATGCCCGCAGCAGAAGTCACGCGGCTCTTTACGCAAGCCGGCGTCTACGGCTATATCACAGAGCTCTACGACTTGCTTCACTTAAGCAGTTACGACCAAGCGCTAAAGGACGTTGAGACCTACCTTTCGCGCAAAGGACTCGTTCCATGTTAGCCCTCAAGTCGGGGCTCGTCCTCTACCACGGAAGCTATGCGCCCGTCGAAAAGATCGACCTCGATAGATGCCTCCCCGGCAAGGACTTCGGACGAGGCTTCTACCTCACCTCTTCCCTCGAACAAGCACAGAGCTTTGTTTCCCTGTCTCTCAAAAAGCATCGGACCGAAGACGCGGCTTTCCAAGCAGCGGCGGGCTTTGTTTCCTCTTACCGCGTCGATCTCCGTGAAGATCTTTCGATCCATTCGTTCACCGAAGCAGACACCGACTGGCTCCATTTCGTCGCATCGAACCGTCGGGGCGATCTTTTCCCCGATCTCATTGAAGCCTATTCGGCCTATGATGTCATCGCTGGGAAGATAGCGAATGATCGAACGGCCCGTACGTTGCAACTTTACGTGACGGGAGCCTTCGGGGAGCCGGGCTCGCCCGAGGCCGACTCCATCGCCATAGCCACGCTGCTCCCGAATCGGCTTGAGAACCAATATTGTTTCCGCACAGCAAGAAGCCTTCTGTGCCTGGATTTTGAAGGAAGCGAGCCCTATGGGGTTTGACGAGTGCGAAGTGACAGATGCCCAGCGAGAGGCATGCGCGGTCGAAGTCATGCGTGCGATGCTCGAGGACTGGTGCGATGATTACGATGAGGACTTCGACACTGCGCTCGACCGTTTCGCCTCTTCGCGCACCTATGAGTTTCTGTTTGACTTCTCCACGCGGCAATGGGCCGAGGGCCCCGATAACCTCCGGTATCTATGGGAGCGTGAGAGCAACCGCGAGGCATGAGCAGCATGCAGGTTGGATGTGTTCTGCCAACAAATGCATATGCGAAATCAAAGATCATTCACACCTACTATTCAAATATGTTGCGACGTTATTGAGAATTTGAAATGGGGTAATTGCGACGCTTTTTGCAATCTGAATCGAATGTTTTGCGACGAAATCAATAATTTCAACTGCCGCCTAAATTTGCAAAAAATGCCGAAAAATGCAAAAATCGCCTAAAAATGCAAAATTCGCCGAAAAATGCAAAACCTGAGGGGGTTTCATGACTCGGATAGGCAAAAACCCATTCACGCCGACATTCGGAAAAGTGCCCGCCCTCATGACGGGACGCGAAGATATATTGGCAGAGCTTACGCAGGCATTCGAAGACGGTTCGGGCAATCCCAACCTTTCCACGATCATCACGGGAGCAAGAGGAACGGGGAAGACCGCCCTTCTCCTCCACCTCTCTCGAATCGCGCAAGAACAAGGTTGGATCTCGGTCAACGTCAGCTGCATTCCAGGAATGCTTGAAGAAATCGAGCAGCAAACGTACGAAGCTGCCGCAGACCTTGTCGACAAGCCCGAGCACGCACGCCTGAAAAGCGTGACAATTGGCTCGGTTGTCGGAGTGGAATGGGACAATCCCGACATTCCGGCAGGCACGTGGCGCTCTCGTATTGCCCGCCTCCTCAAAACGCTCAACGATAAAAACGCCGGGCTGGTCATCACCGTCGATGAGGTTCAGCCGAACCTTGACGAGATGGTTCAACTGGCTTCGATATACCAACATTTTGTGGGTGAAGACAGGAAAGTGGCACTGCTTCTCGCAGGACTTCCCGGCAAAGTATCCTCTCTTTTAAGGAATGAATCAGTTTCCTTTTTGAGACGGGCCAACCGATACGCATTGAGACCTATCGCCGACGAGGAAATCGCCCGAGGAATCCGCTATACCATCGAAAGCGGCGGGCGCACGATCCAAGAACCTGCTATTTCAGAAGCGGTGAAAGAGAGCAGGGGATTTCCCTACCTTATGCAGCTCGTCGGTTTCCAAAGCTGGAACCAACATCCCAACAACGAAGAAATCACGCTTGATGACGTTCGCGTCGGTGCTGCCCTTGCACATAAAAACTTCGTTGAGCGCGTATTGGATGCAACCTATTTCGATCTCTCCCAGAACGATATACGCTTCCTGCAGGCCATGCTCCTCGACAAGAGCGAGAGCAGGCTGTCCGACATCGCACAACGCCTCGGCGAGCCAAGCAACTACACCAGCACATACAAACGCCGATTGATGGAGCAAGGCATCATCGGGGAACGAGGGCCTTCTTTTGTGACCTTCGAGCTGCCGTGGTTTCGAGATTATCTGATGGAAAAATGTGGCCCGCTTGCCTGATGAATATGACGAATTAACCGACAGAGCCGAAGGTGAGCGCCATTGCTGTCCGCTTTTCGCAGAAATCGGGCTTTGCACGATAATGATCTCGCAGAGGATCAATCAGCTAGGGAGAATTTCGCAACGATGCGGTTGAGCTTTTTGCGCCATGGCTCATAGAGAATGGCGAGGAAAAGCACCGTTGCCACACCATGGGTGATGTCGAAGGGAAGCGAGCCCCCGAACACAACGAGCGCAGCCTGCCACGTGAGCGGCTGGAAGAATCCGAGCAGCGTCCAGCTGTTGAGAAAAAGACCGTAGAGCAGCGCGGCGCAGAATCCCAGAACGAGGCGGGCTGGCACATGTTCCCAAATGCGGTGGCGGGCAAGCGTTCCCGCAAGGTAGCCGACAAGTCCCCAGGCATACATCTGCCAAGGCGTCCACGGGCCTTGCCCCGCAAAGATATTCGACACAAGTGCGGCGAGCGCCCCGACAAGAAAGCCGCTCCGCTTTCCGAATGCCGCACCGGCGATGATGCAGATGGCCGTCACCGGCTGAACGCTCGGGAGCGCGATGAAGATCAGCCTTCCCACAGCGGCGAGGGCGGCGAGAACGACGACAGGCATAATCTGTCGCAAGGCGGGAGCGCTTCTCTCCCACCCCGCGATAAAGAGCACAAGGGCGCTGCACACCGTAAAGAGCGTGATGAGCGCTGCCTGCCTGATCGAGAAATAAGCGCAGAGTGCGAGGGCAAGAGGCACGCTGACAAGCACCGCCCCCTCAACGAGATGTCCGATACGCGCCCGCATCATCGGCTTTTTTCCACCGTGAGAAACGTTGAGGCGAAATACTCTTCCGTTTCCTGCATGCAGGCAAAGCTCCCATCGAACAGCAGGGCAACGTGATCTGACACCGCGCGGGCAAACTCTCCATCGTGCGTTGCCATCACAATGGTGCAGCCATGTTTCCGCTCTTCATGGAGAAGCTCCGCCAATCGCTCACGGCTCGGCGAATCAAGCGAATGCGTCGGCTCGTCAAGCAGAAGCAACTGCGGCCTTCGTAACAGCACCTTGGCGAGCGCAAGCAGCTGCATCTGCCCGCCGGAGAGATCATACGGATGGCGCGCCCGCAGGTTTTCGAGCCCAAAACGCCGGAGTATCTCGTTGATTTCCTCGCGCTGAGGAAAAGTGTCCCGCTGCCCACGGAGAGTGTTTCGCCGCACACGCGAACTGGCTTTCTGTCCGTGCAAACCATCACCCATCCACTCACACAGCTCATCATCGACGCGATCCGCCGTGAAGAGTGCCTGCGGGCTTTGGGGAAGGTATGCTTGCTGAGTTTGAAGCGCGTTTTTCACCTTGCCGTGCTGCGGTTTTAATATCCCTGCCACCATCTGCAGAAACGTCGTTTTCCCACAACCGTTTCCCCCCATGAGCGCCGTGATGCTCCCCTCATCGAACTGTGCATCGAGGCCCCGCAGCACCCATGGCGCGCCTTTCCCATAGCGAAACCACAGATCGCGCGCTACAACGTTGCAGGCACGCTGCGATCCGATGCCCCGAGGGCTGCGCTCCAATCCGCCATGGTCGTTTGACCTTGATCGGGGAGTGTTCTGCGCTCCTCCATGCGGGGGCTTCGCCAACCTTTCCATATCGAGCCGTTCCTCGTCAAATGAAAACTCGCTCAACTTCCCCACATCGAGCTGCGGGCCACACGAGGGAACCCTCAACTCCCCCTCATCAAGATGCGCCCACGACGTGGCATACGAGCGGTAGAGCTCGCTTTGGTGCGTGGCGATGACGATCGTCATGCCAAGTTCGCGATTGAGGCGAAACAGCGCATGGCAGAAATTATGTGCCGCCACTGGATCGAGCTCAGAAGTTGGCTCATCGAGCAAAAGAATGTGCGGCGTGCAGATAAGAACGCTTGAGAGCGCCACCAGCTGAAGCTCTCCACCTGATAACTCGTTCGTCTTCTTATGGAGCAGCGGCTCAAGGCCGAAATAGAGCGATACCTCCGCCATGCGTCGCCTGATCTCATGCGGGTCGGCACCCCTGTTCTCCATGCCGAATGCCAGCTCGTCAGACACCTCATCGCACACCGTTTGGCTCATCGGGTTCTGCGCCACAAACCCGACGAGCTGCGAAGTTTCCTCACTGAGGAGCGCTCCCCCGATCGCAATCTCGCCGGAAAGCTCCCCCGCAGGCGCGATCTCTGGCTTCAGGCAGCGCAAAAGCGTGCTTTTCCCGCTTCCCGAATTTCCCGTGACGACGACGAATTCGCCTTCATCGACGCTCCACGTGATGTCGCGCAACACGGGCCCCTCCACGCCAACATAGCGAAACGACACATCGCGCAGCTCGATTGCCTTTGGCGTCCCTTCGCTCATGAGAGCAACCCTCGCATCGGCAGCACGAGAAAGGCGGGATAGGCAAGCAACAGGAAGAACGCCACATATCCCGCCTTGAGGCCCAAGGGGCCGAGGTGCGGATAGAACGTCCAGCCCGCAAGCGCTTGCGGCAACGTGAGCGCGCAAAGCACCACGAGCGCGACAAGGAGAAGAAGCGCCGCCACGTCACGCGGGCGCATCCGGCGGCTCCGATAGGAGGTGCGCCTCATGCCCCGCTTGCGCCAAAAGCCCCAGTAACGGGCGCGCATGCTGTCGGCGCTTTCGAGCGATTCCTCCATCGACCATCCCATGAGCACGCTTATCTGCCGCGCCCTCCCCCGCACCGTGGCAACAAAGCCATTTGCTGCTGGCTGATTCGCATGCTGCACCGCCGCAATCGCCTGGGCGCGCTTCGCCATCAGCGGCACGAGCCTCATCGTCATCGTGAGGGCAAGGGTCATCGTCGGCAGCCTTCCGGCAAGCAGGGCAAAGATGTCGCCTTCGCCTACTAACCTGCTGAAAACGGAGAACCACTGGATGAGCCCGACGAGCAGAAGTCCCAGCGTCAGCCCATAGACAAGCGCTTCGAGCGTGATGCGAAGCCCCCCGAGATCAGCCAAGACAGTCTGCCCGTTTCCGGAGAAGAGCGCATTGAGAAGCGCGATGAAGGCAACCGCGCCGAGCTGCCAGAGAATCGCTCGACGCAGCGCCTCTTTCCCAGCAAGAAGGCCCGTCAGCACATATGCCGCAAAAGCCGATAGAAGCACGACGATGGGATGAACGGCGCACATCGTCATAGCGAGCACGGTCGCAACATAGGAGATCGCAACGACGGGGTGGTAGAACTCAAAGACCGTCATCGGAAATCATGCCCTGCTGCGTGTATTCGCATGCTGAATTATCATTGCGTTGACGCTGCCAGCCTGCGATTAGGAAAGCGGATCGTCGATGCCGTTTCCGTAGGCGAAGCTCGTCCCATCACCATAGATGTATTGGTAGTGGCCGTCCTCCATAAGCGTCGCATATGACATGGAGCTTTCCCAATTATCAGCCGATCCGTCGAACATGGTCACCCAGAAATCACCGGTCGCCTCATCATATTGCTTGCCGAGAAAATACGGGGAATCGTTGATGATGGTGTAGGCATGATCGTCGTTTGCCGTTTCCTCGATGGTGGCAACCTCATGGAAGCCCGCGGCCTCAAGGAGATCGATGACGGTCATCTCGCCCGTCAGCCCGCTGACGGCGCCGTTGTAAACCACCTTGTTGTTGTCGGTCGTATCGACCACGGTCAGCGCGGCGCTGAACTCGCCCGCTTGGTTTTCGGCAGGCGCGTTGGCAGCACTCTCCCCATTATCAGGAGCCGCGCAGCCACTAACGCCAACCAAGCAGCCGGCGCTCAGCACCACCGTGAGCAGGGCGATAAGCATCGATGAGAACACGCGCCTCGTCAACGTTTCGCCGTGCGGGGACGTCGTGCCCTTCGCAAGCGCTTCGCCGTGCGGGGACGCTGCCTCATGCCGACACATTGTGCCGCGCCGAGCACGCATGGGCGCTTCGCCGTGATGGGAGGAGAAAAGACGCATAAACATAAAAGCCTCACTTTCCAGGGCCATTTGATGGAGAGGTGTTCCGACTTTGCCTCGCAAGCGCACCATATGCGCACCTCGCGAAACGTTTACGGTTACTGGTATAGCGCAGGATTTCCACCCGCATTTCCCTCGATGCACGCCGTGCTTCCCAAACCGTGGCCGCAAAACACGTCACACGCAAAACACGTCACACACCAACGCCTTTCAGCGCTACCATCAATACCAATAAGACAGCGCCTATTGTAACGGCAAAATAAGCGCAACCACCACCAAGACCGAAAAGAAAAGATTCTCCTTGACCTTCTCCTTGACCTCGACCTCTGGTCTACGTTTATATTCCTCGACAAGGAATCACGATGACGCAAGGCGACCAGAAAACATGACCATGAAAAACGAGAAGGAAACATACAGCATCTCTCGGGTGTGCGCCATCACCGGCGTAACGCCAAAGCAGCTGCGCGACTGGGACAGCAAAGGCATCCTCGTCGCACGGCGCACGGGTGAGAGCGTCGCGAACAACCGCAAGATCTACACCGAAGACGATATTGCCCGTATCCAAGAGATCCTTCTCCTGAAAGATCTTGGCCTGAGCCTTGCCGAGATCAAGCAGTTTCCCGCATTGTCGGACAAGGAACGCCACAATGTTCTTTCTGAATGCATCGCACGCTCCGAGCAGCAGCACGCCCTCATCAAAAAGCGCCTGCTCCTCTCGCTCGCTGCTGAGCATCTTGGTTTTGACAAGGTTCAAAAAGATGCCTCGCTTTTCGGAAGCTCCGACCTTCTGGCTTTGAGCTATGAAAACGATGAGAGCTTAAGGCAATTCTTACATTGGCTCCACAGCCATACGGAAAAGGACGTGGCAGAGCTCGCGCAACGGCTTCTTGAGACGAGCCGTGGATTTGCCGCCTTGCAAGGAGCGCCGTGGGAAGATATTGAGTTGCAGATTGCGCGATTCTGCGATGTGATGAGCACATCCCTCGGCTGGCCCTCCGCCGGCCAAATGCTTAGCCTGTCGTTTGGGTTTGCGCTTCACAATGACGTCGCCCAAGAGATCGATCGCATTCTTGGGGAAGGAACCACGGAGTTCATATCGAAGGTTTTCCTGCTCGCATGGGCCTCAAGCGCCGCCGAATGCCTTGACGACATCTTCGCCGCCCTGTATTTCGCTCTTCTCAAGAACACGTCCGCGCTCAAACGAAAGGCATTGCCCCCCTACCTTACCGATTGCGCCGATTCGCTCGTTGCTTTCGTTTGCGAATTTGGCTGCGATCCCCATCTCGCTGACGCGCCGCACAGCAGCGAGCGGACCCAGAGCATTCTCGCAATCGCCGACGAGGTGTTTGCACTGCTGGAGGAAACGCTGCTTGATGAGGAAATTGAGCAATACCTCGATCTCGACGACTTTCCCGCTCTTGACGGCTCGGCGCTCTCGGCGGCACAAGGGCTTCTCGCCCCTTTCCTCAAAGGCGAGCTTTCGCAGCGGCTTGCAAACGGCGGGCTTGGATCGCTCAGACATCAAGCGGAGGAATGGCGCGATGACGTGTTGCTTTTTCTCTATGAGGGAAAACGCCTTGGTGCTGATGCGGGCCCGAACGATGAAGAAGGCCTGTTCGAGGCGTGGTTCCATGAACGCTACCCCGATGCGCCGGAAGGAGCGTGGGCGACCGAAGCGCAGTCATGCGAACGTGAGCGAGCGACTCGCGAATTATTGGAAGAAACGGCTTCAAGGACAACAGGGACTGCGCCATCGCAGAGCACGTCGGATGAGCTTTCCGGGAAAGGCAGGCTAAAACGAGATCAATGAGGCCGTGGTTGTGTCGAGCGCATCGGCGATCCTTCCCAGATCATCAATGCCGACCGCAACCCTTCCCGTCTCAACGCGCCAAATATGGGATTTGCTGCTTCCGATCATAAGCGCTAACCGCGCCTGCGAAAGCCCCTGCTTTTCGCGTTGATCGCGGATGGCAGCCCCCAATGCGTTTCTTTTCTCCTGCGGCGTCATAGGAACAAGCGTAGGTGGTATACTGAACTGGATGGCTTCATATATGGTGCCATTATCAAGGAAGGGAATGATCGGAGGTGTGAGCATGGCGATATTAACAGCTACAGTACCGCGAGAGGTCACTGCCCAGATGCCAAAATGCGCTTCTCAAGATTTCTTATAAAGGGTTCTTGGCAACTTTCAGAAAGGAAAACACATGAAGTGATTATTGCGCCTGTTGCGTAGCCTTCATTTCGTGCTTTGCGTATCGCTCTTCATTTCGCCGTTTCAGTCTGTT
>CANQTB010000069.1 GCA_947626665.1 uncultured Eggerthellaceae bacterium | reverse complement strand
GAGAATGCCCTCAGCGTACGCCGCTTGACCGTCGACGAGTTCGGTTTCGACTTCTGTTACGGGCATTTCTTTGTCTTTCGCCATTTTCACTCCTTCCTCTTTCTGTTTGTCTGCCTCGTCTTATCTAATCCGCCTTTATCAAAGACGGCCCGCCCCGATTCAAAGCCCTCGTCGTTTCGATGTCGAAAGCGGCTGCCCTGCAGTCAATGGAGCCTTTGACAGATGACATTACGAGCGCTTTTCACTTCGTCGGGAAGATGACCCTCAGACACCAAGCCGTTCAGCGTTATTCCAAGCTGAAATCGTAGGCATCTAAAACATAGCGGGGCACCATGAATCGTACGGTCTTTTCTGGGTCGACCATCTGGCAAATCTGCACGTCGCCCACGAGGGAGAAGAGCATGACCAGCTCATCTGCCGCAACGCCGGTGCGTGCGGCGACTAGATCGATCATGTCGTGAACCGCGCGATCAGCCGCCTCATCAAGCGTTTCGGCGGAAGCGATGGTTCCGATATGCGTATCGTTGACGATAATCGGATTGTCGAGGGAAAGCTCGGGAAGAGCAGTCAGGGTCGCCGTCACATAACCCGGTATCTCTGCTCCGGAAACGCTGATTTCGCCGTCGCCCATTACGGCATGCATATCGCCGCAACCGAACAGCGCTCCGTCAATCGACACGGGGAAGTAGAGCGTGGCGCCCTTCGTGATGGCCGTGTTGTCCATGTTTCCGCCATGGCTTCCGGGGGTTCCGCAGTTCACCGGCTCACCAGCAGGCGCAACGCCAATCACACCGATCATGGGCTTCAGGGGAATCTCGATCTTGTCATCCCAGACAATCTTGTCGCCCTCGCGGCGGCAGAGATGGGTAGACCACGCGTCGAGACGATCGCCAAAAACGCCCTCGTCCTTGCCGGTGCAGCATACGGCCTTATCGTCGAGTTCGATATCGTTGATCTCCACCTTGAGTGTGCCACCTGCGACCGCTCCATCCACATAGATAGGGCCGGTCGCAGGATTGATGAGATCCCAGTTGATCTCGTCAATCACATCATCAGGACCCTGAATCTGATTGCCAAAGCAATCCTTCGTGCGAATGCGAACGGTTTCGCCCGATTCTACGGTTAAAACGGGCTCTCCATCCTTATCGAATGCGTAAATGACCTGTTCATCGTTCAGTTCTTTCATGATTTCACCTGGCATTCTCTTGTTGACGTGGATTTCGTGTCTAGGATCGACAGAAATATTGAATTGCTCGTTTCAATAGCTTCATCCCTACTACCGCTTTAACTCGCTAAAGCATATTCGAAAAAGGTACCTGTGTAAACCATAAAAATCATCATATCTACGATCGCTAAATGCTCTCTTCCCGCTATCGGATTTCCAAAGCCGAATCCGGCGGCTTTTTTGTTCTGTGCGCGGTCCTGCGAAAAACATGTCGCAGGACAGTGCTCGAAAGTGCCGAAAATTGTCGCAAGAAGGGAGTATAATCTATCAAAATCTGTCGCGCAAAGAATAGGGAGAGAACCATGGCTCTTCAAAGAAGCGCATACGATGAGTTGCTGAAATGGAAGAGAAACCCTGATAAACGGGCTTTGCTTGTCACCGGTGCACGTCAGGTGGGAAAGACCTACCTTATCCGCGAATTTGGGCGAAAAGAGTACAAGGTCTTTCTCGAGATCAACTTCATCGAGAATCCCCAGGCGAACGACATTTTCGATGGGCCGCTCGATGCTGAAACGCTCATCGCGGGGCTCACGGCATTCAGCAGAACATCACTTGTGCCGAGCGAGACGCTGATATTTCTCGACGAGATCCAAGAGTGCCCGCGTGCTCGAACGGCAATGAAATTTCTTGTTGACGACAGGCGCTTTGATTACATAGAGTCAGGTTCGCTTCTCGGCGTATCCGATAAAGAGGTGCCATCTTACCCTGTTGGCTATGAGCAGCAGCTGCGCATGTATCCCCTTACGATGGGGGAGTTCTTCTATGCTGTTGGGCAAAATAAGGATACGTTAGCGCTGCTGAAGGAGCATGTCGGTCGCCGCGAGCCTGTTCCGAGTGCCGTCCATGAGCGAATGATCAGGGCCTTTTCCCTCTATATGGTCGTTGGAGGCATGCCGGCTGCTGTTGAGCGCTTCGTTGAGAGCTCCGACCTAGAGCAGGTTATGGAAGTGCAACGAGGCATCATCGAGCTCTACCGCCAAGACATAGCAAAATACGGGGCAAACAAACCGCATATCAAGCTGATCTTCGATTCTATTCCCGAAGAGCTCGACCAAAAAAACAAGCGCTTCAAGTTGACCGACTTGGCCAAGAGCGCCCGCATGGAACGTTATGCCAGCGATTTCATGTGGCTTGCCGACGCAGGTGTCGGGCTTCCTTGCTATAACGTGAAAACACCCGAGATCCCTCTGTCCATCAACGCACAGCACAGCCTCCTCAAGCTCTTCCTCTGCGATGTCGGCCTCCTGTCGGCCCAGACGACGGGAGATGTTCGATTCAAGCTTCTCAAAGGCGACCTTGCGGTTAATTGGGGAAGCGCGCTCGAAAACGCTATCGCGCAGGAATTGGTCTCCCACGGCTTCAGCTTACGATACTTCGACAAGGCCAAATACGGCGAGGTCGATTTCATCATCGAGAAGAGCTCGAAGGTGCTTGCCCTTGAGGCGAAGTCGGGCAAAGACTACAGAAAGCACAAGGCTCTCGACAACATCATGGCCGTTCAGGAATGGAAGATAGAGAAAGCCATCGTATTTTGCCGTGAAAACATCCAAGAGCAGGGAGGCGTGCTTTACCTCCCGTGGTATGCGGCAATGTTTGTCGAGCCGGACCGCGGTCCGCAAAAGATCAACATCGCTGAATTCTTGGCGCAGGGAGAGTAGCGCCTCGAATTCGACGCTGCCATTGGCTTAAGTGATGGCTGCTGGGCGCCCGCAACAGTGGGCTGATCTGAGTAATCACAGGCGCTCGAGGATTTCCTTGCCGGCAAGATCGATTTATTCTGACACCCATAACCGCGAAATCTGTGATACTGTCTGGCTCATGAAACATGCACAAACTCCGCCGCAAGAACGAGTGAAAATCAAATTGGTTATGAGGGGAAAATGAACGATAAGGACCTGTGTGCCGCATTCGGGACTACCTTGGAAGAAGTCGAAGTGGATGTTGAGGCATTTGAAAACGGAACATGGGAAGATTTCAGGTTCGGCGAGCCAGTGGATGGGGATAACGCTGATCTTTGTTTAGCAAGAGGGGCTGAGAAAACAGCCCCTTGTGATCCGTTTTGATTTATTTATCGAAGAACTCTATGGGCCCAGTCGATTGACGCGGGCCTTTCGCATCGCGAAAGCGGCTAGTCCGTCCAGACCTGCTTGGCGAGGTTGAAGGTGGCCCAAGCTTTCGGCCAGCCCGCGTAAAACGCCGTGTTTGTGATGATTGCGGCGATCTCGCTCTTCGTCACGCCGGCGTTCTTCGCGTTTTGCAAGTGATAGGTGAGGGAAGAATCGGTGATCCCCGATGACACGAGCGCCACGACGGTTATGATGCAGCGCGTTTTATGGTCGATGTCACGGTTGTTCCAGTTCTCGCCGAACAGCACATCATCGTTGAAGTGCGCGAAATCCGGTGCGAATTCGCCGAGGGCATCCCGTCCTGCCGTCTGTACGATCTTTTCCATAAGGGCCTCCTTGTATCTCATTACCTACCCAAGTTTCTTCATGCATGAGCCAATGATAGTCCATGCGCGCAAGTCGCGGCGGGGAAGTTGTAAAGGGAGGGCGGCGCCGTGCGGGAAGTTTTGCAAAGTTTTGCGTAACTTCTTCACGTGATGCGTGGGAAACGGTCTTCCGCAGCACGATGAGCCATAGCGCGCCATAAACGTTACGGCTTAGCAGCAAACGGAAGCTGCGGCGAAAATCGGCAATTCATCCGCTAACCTGAACTCATGGCTCTCTTTGAAGCGCAACATATCAAGGCTGTTTATCATCGTGATGGGAAGGTTTTCCATCCCTTCACGGATGTGAGCTTTTCCCTCGAACCGGCGAAGGTCTATGACCTCGTGGGGCCTTCGGGTTCGGGAAAATCGACGCTTCTGCGCGTATGCGCCCGCATGCTCAACAAAGACGGCGGCACCTTCCTTTTGGAGGGCAAGCCCGAAACCGCCTATGCACCCACACAATGGCGCCGGCGCGTGTGCCTTGTGCCTCAGCAGTCGGTGCTCGTGAACGGCACGGTGCGCGACAACCTCGTGTATCCGTGGAAGCTCAAGATCAACGAGGGCACGCAGCCGCCCGATGATAAGACGCTGAAGACGCTGCTCGAGATGGCGGACTTGCCCGACATCGAGCTCTCGCGCGACGCCTCGCAGCTTTCCGGCGGACAGCTCGCCCGTGTGGCGCTTTTGCGCGCATTCGCCACGCGCCCCGTCGTGCTCTTGCTCGATGAGGTGGATGCAGCGCTCGACGCCGAGTCGGCGCATGCGATCGGCAAGCTCACCAAGGCGCTCGTCGACGAGAAGATGACATGCCTGCGCGTGCGCCACCGTTCGGCCGACGGCTATGCGTTCGGCACCTTCACGCTCGCCGACGGCGTCATGAGCTATGCAGATAACAAGCCGACGGATGAGAACGCTCCCAATACCGAGGGCGGCAGCTTGTTCGATGCGCTCAAGGCGATCCCCGATACAGAGGATATTCTTCCCGAAGCGCATGCCGGTGTGGAAGAGGGCGAAGGAAAGCTCGAAGCACTCGGTGAAAAACTGCGCGAACGCGAGGAAAAGCTGAAAGGCACCCACCATGAGTGACGGCATCGTCAACATCGGCTATCCCGAGCTGTTTGCCGCGGCGCTTCTCATGCTCGTCGCGGGTGCCGTGTCGTGGAAGCTCGAGCTGGGCCAAACCAGAAACATCATCGTCTCGTCGGTGCGTGCCTTCATCCAGCTGCTTGCGATGGGCTTCATCCTCATCTACATCTTCCGCTATCAAACTTGGTGGCTCGTCCTCCTCGTGGTGATGATCATGCTGCTCGCCGCCACCCAGATCTCGGTTGGGCGCGTGAAAAACCAGATCCCGGGGCTGTGGCTGAATGTGTTCATCTCGATGTTTGTCTCGTCGGTGGCTATCTCGCTCATCGTGATAGAGGGCATCATCCACGCTGACCCATGGTACAACGCGCGGCAGTTCATTCCCATCTCGGGCATGGTCATAGGGAACACGCTCACGGCCGCCGCGGTGGCGATCGACCGTCTGTTCGCGGATATGGACAGCCGTTCGAACGAGATGTTCTCGATGATCGCACTAGGCGCTACACCGAAAGAGGCGGCGTACCCTTCTATCAAGGCCGCCGTCGGCGCGGGCATGACGCCTGTGCTCGCATCGCTTTCCGCTGCGGGCATCGTCCGCATCCCCGGTATGATGTCGGGCCAGATCCTCGCGGGCGCCGATCCGATCATCGCCGCGAAATACCAGATCGTCGTCCTTTTGATGTTCTCCGCCGCCACGACGATCGCCACGGTGATGATGTGCTTCCTCACCTATAAGAAGCGCTTCTCGCCCGACGGCTACTATCTCGATAAAGGCATCCGCGATCCGCAGCCCTCGCGCAAGAAGCCCTCGCTCTTCGGGAAGAAGGCGACGAAGGAAGCCCCCGGCACCCTCAAACAAACGGATAAGGAATCCCAGGCGCACAGCGCTCAAAAGGCCAATAACGATAAATAAATACACAAAATCGTCAAATTTGGAAGAAAAATATCTTCTATGGACAAAATCAGAAACCCATTCGTATTACAAGTAAGGCGGAATGCTGAAGTTCGGCATGCCGTTCCCCGCCTTGAAACGATGAGACCTTTATCATCGGGCCTTTGCCTTACAATGGTCGGGTAATGGAAAGAGGTTGGGGAGGCACGTGCCGGGGACTTCACGACAGAGCAGGACGCATACCGATGCCAAGGGCACGGGAGATGACTACATTGCGCGGATATACCAGCGCCATGTGAAGATGGTATATCGCCTGTGTTACTCGTATCTCGGCAATGCCAACGATGCTGAGGATGCAACGCAAGGTGTGTTCATGAGGCTTATGCGCTCGCCACGTCGCTTCGACGATGTGGAGCACGAGAAAGCTTGGCTGATTGTATGTGCGCAGAACCTCTGTCGCGATGTGCTGAAAAGCTCATACCACGCTAAAACAAGCGTGGAGAGCGATGAGGCGGTGTTTGATAAGGCGATAAACGATTCGGGAATGCGGGAGCAAAGCGACATCGAAGAGGCGATTCTCCGGCTTCCCGAAAAGTACAAGACCTGCGTGTATATGTATTACTACGAAGGTTATCGGTCACACGAGATCGCACAGATGATCAACGTGCCCGACTCGACGGTGAGAGGATATCTGAGTGAGGCTCGTCGCCTTCTCAGAGAGTATTTAGGAAGTGGAGGAAGATGAGCTCGAGGCGCATGCAAATCGATGACGCTGGGCTTTACGCGGTCGTCCATGACGCTTATGACGACATGGGGCCAAGCGATGAGGCAATGGCTCGCATGTTCGCGAATATCCAGCGACAGGCGAACCAGTTGCAAACGAACCGTCCGGCGCGTATCGTCAGCTATCAGGATGCGAAAAGAAAAAGCCGCATGAAGTGGGAGATCGTCGGTTCTTTGGCGGCATGCCTTGTCGTGTTGGCTGGCGTGGGCGCCTTTGTCCTTTCGCAAACGGGTCCCGGCTCTAACGGCGATCCGTTCTCGAATATGTTCTCCTTCGTTGCGAACGATGTCGCACAAGGGGAAGCGGAAAACAACGGCGATGCAAACGGAAATATTGCGGCCACCAACGAGAATCAGGCAGCCAATGAAAACAACGGCGGCGATTTAGAAGGTAACGGCGACGAGCCGCAGACGCAGCAAACGGCAACGGCTACGGTAACGACCACCGCGGGCGAGGAGCTGGAGCTTGTCGCGAAGGATGAGAATTCCCTCGTTGAAGCCGATTCGAGCCTTGTAGGTGATGAGGTTGCCGTCGGTACCATCTCCTTGGCTCCGCTGGAGAGCATCAATGAAGGCGGCTCGTGCGTGGTCTACAACTACGGCGGCTCCGATGGCGACTATGCCGTTGAGGTGCAAACCTCCGACGGGCAGTCGAAGTTGTTCGTCGCAGTCGTGAAGCCCTCTGAGCCTTCCGCGATCAGCAAGGATGTTGATTCGGAGGGGGCTGCTGCCGGCCAAGCTTCGGTTGGCGAAGCGCCATCGGATCCCGCTGCTCCGAAGACCGCTTCGACTGAGGCCGACGCGGCATCGCCGATTTCCCACACAGAATCTGTTGAGGAAGGCGAAGCAACAAAACGATAGTTTTATCACGTGGCATTATGCCGCATTTGAGCAAGGCAGGCCGTCTTATCATGCAATAGGGCGGCCTGCTTTGGCTCTTCTTTGGTTCTTCTTTGGGTTTGCTTTTAGTTACCTAGGCCTGCTTTGGTGCTGAGATATCTTTTCGCTCCGCGAGCGGTGTACTCCCTTGCGCTATAATGGTGAAAAAATTCGATAACACTTCGGCACGTTAAGGACTTCATGCGGATCTTTCGGCATCTATTCTCTCATAAAGGGGCTTTACTTCTTGTTGTTTGCCTGCTCATGGTGCAGGCCTTCGCTGACCTCGCCTTGCCGAACCTCACTTCGCAGATCGTTGACGTGGGCATCCAGCAAGCCGGCATCGAGACGGCGGCCGTCGACGAGATGAGCGCGAGCACCTATGACCGCATTTCCGGCATGCTTTCCGCATCGGACGAGAAGCTTCTTGAAAGCAGTTACGATAAGGCCGACGACGGAGAATACTATCGCCTCAATGCCTATGGCAAGCAACATCAAAGCGAGCTTGAACAGGCAATCTCGGTCCCGCTTATCGTTATCCATACACCTGAAGCGACTCCCGAACAGAATTGGCAGCAGCTCTTTGCGGATTATGACAAGAACGAGCTGACGCGTGACGACCTTATCAGAGAGGCAAATGCGGCGCGCGATTATCTTCGTGCACATCAGGATTCGGGCATCACCGAGCAAATGGCTATCGCTGCCGCACGTGCGGAATACGAAGGCCTCGGCTACGATCTCTCCGGCATGCAAACGGGCTTCTTCTTGCGTGTTGGAGCGCAGATGTGCGGATTTGCAGCTCTTGTCATGGCAGCATCGATCGCGGTCGGATTTATTGCGAGCCGCACCGGCGCGAAGATCGGCTACGAATTAAGAAAAAAGCTGTTCACGAAAGTGGTTTCCTTCACCGAACGCGAGATCGAACGCTTTTCTGCGGCTTCGCTGATCACGCGGGGGACGAACGATATACAGCTCATCCAGATGGTCTGCATCATGTTCATGCGTATGGTGCTATATGCACCGATTCTCGCAATCGGCGGCATCATCATGGTCATGGTGACGAATGCTTCTTTAGGCTGGATCGTTGTCATCGCCATTATCTGCGTCTTCGTTCTCATCGGCGTGATTTTCGCCGTTGCGACGCCGAAATTCCGCATCATGCAAAAACTCATCGATCGTGTGAACCTTGTTGCGCGAGAAATGCTCAGCGGCCTGATGGTCGTGCGGGCCTTTGGGCGCGAATCGTATGAACAGAATCGCTTCGATGAGGCATCGACGAAGCTCATGAAAACGCAGCTGTTCACGAACCGCACGATGACCTTCATGATGCCCTCGATGACGCTGATCATGAACCTCGTCTCGGTGGCGATCGTGTGGTTCGGCGGCATTGCCGTGGATGAGGGGACGCTCCAAACGGGCGATCTGATCGCGTTCATCACCTATTCGATGGTGATCATCATGGGCTTTTTGATGATCGGCATGATTGCGATCATGCTGCCTCGGGCCGATGTTGCGGCACGCCGAATCGACGAGGTGCTGGCGTGCGTTCCAAGCGTTCAAGATCCCGCGGTGCGAGCCGACGATCTGCAGGGCGCTTTCGAACGGGCTGCAAGCGTTCAGGACCCAGCAGCGCGAGGCGAAGATCTGCGGGGAGCGGAGATCACGTTCGACCACGTCACCTTCGCCTACGATAACGATACCGAGCCCGTGCTCAACGATGTGAGCTTTACAGCGCCTGCAGGTTCCACCCTTGCGATTATCGGCGCGACGGGAACCGGCAAATCGACGATTCTCAAATTGATCGAACGCTTTCATGACGTTGATGCGGGGTCGATTGCCATCGACGGCAGCGATATCCGCAGCATCTCCCAGAATGTG
>CANQTB010000068.1 GCA_947626665.1 uncultured Eggerthellaceae bacterium | reverse complement strand
GAAAAAACTTCTCGCGAACGATAATCTATATCATGATAGTCGCAGAATCTAGTGAGAACATCAGTTGCTTCATAAGCAAAACGTATGTCTATATCGGATGAAGTGTATTTAAGCTTGCTTTCCGCATAACGTTTTGTTTGCTCGGCCACCTCTGTAAGCTTCTCGCCCTTGTTGTGCTCCTTTGCCTCAATGATGCCACAAGGATTTCCGTCGATGAAAATGAGATAATCGCATGGTCCAGAATTTGTCTGCCATTCACGAACAACAACACCTAAGCTGGCTGATGGATTGAATTCTTTTACATCTTGGACAATATAGCCGGAAGCTTTGAGTTTTCTATCTATCTCCAATCGTGCTTTTTCCTCGGGACTCATCTTGTGCCTTATTCTTAATACTCTTATGCTCAGCTGATGCGTTCTGATTAGTCAGTCTCTTGATAATCTTTTTCGTTAAAAGAAATATTCGGAAATTCTTGTCTTTTGAACAAGCCGAGAGATGAAATACATCTGGAGTTTCGCTACGTTACTGTAAGTCATGAGAGACGAGCCTTTCTCTGCCTTTATCACATGTTTATGCAAATCTTTATTATACAGCGGGATGGCCGTTTCTTTCCGAGGGTGCCTCATGTTGATTCGAGTCTGATCCGTATAGCAATCTGTTACTTCATTTTCAAGGGTATGAAAAGGCGGCTGAGCCCGGGGATATGCTTGAACCCGTATTTCTCATAGAAGCTTCGCGCCTTGTCATCCACCGGGTCGACCAAAAGCGCCTTGGCCCCGACTTGCGCCGAAGCAGATAAAGCCCGCCTCAGCGCGTCGCCGAGCAACGACGCTCCAAGACCTTTTCCCTGAAAACGAGCATCAAGAGCCTTCACTAGCTCTGCGAAAGCATCTGCCGAAAGCCTCGTCGTGGCCTCTTCTTCGATATCGCTATGCGATAGGGAGAAAAGGAACGCTTGTGCTTCAAACTTGTAACAAAAAAAGCGCAGCAAAAAGGACGTGTATAATTCCGCAAGAGGCAATGAGTATGGTGTTTTGGCAAAAGGACGTTATAGCATGAGCCCTGACAACAACAGGAGTCGTTTCAATAGATACGTATACGTTCCCAAGAAGAACGGGGAAAACGGAAAGCAGCAAGACCAGCAGCACCCTGCCACGCCTTCGATTTCGCCTGCCCAGCAAGCTCCTGACGCGGCTCAGCCTACTCGGCAAATCCCTTCGATCACCATTCCGATACCGGTGGTTGTTTCTGCGAAAGAGCCATCGGATGCTCAAGCAAGCAAAGCAACTTCGTCCGAAAAGAAAGATTCCTCGGAAAAGAACGCCGAACGGGAAATCGGCAAAGGTGCTCTTGCCTGCAGCATCCTCTCGATCGTTTTCGCTCCGCTCATCTTGGCAGGCATCGTTCTTTCGATCATCGGCATCGCGGTAGGCAATGCTGCCAATAAGAAAAACACCTATGGCTATGGCAAATCGGCGCGCATCCTCGGCATCATCGGCCTCGTGTTTTCGCTTATCGTGGCCTTCGTTCTCATTTTCTCGCTGGCGAGCATAAAGTCGCTGCGTGAGCAATTCTTCATGTTCTCGGGGGATAGCGCTCCCGTTGAACAGCCCTCCGATAACGGCAACGAGCCGCTGAATGACAACCTTGCGCCTGTGATCTCAAATGGGAACACGAACGCGAACGGCAACATCACGGATGCGGGCAACGGCTTGATAATGAGCGATCGATATGGATCGTATGTCAGCCCGATGACCCCCGAGCAAAACGAAGCTCAAAGTGTTGTGCTCGACCGGCTCGACCAGATTCGCGATGGTGACTCGGATGTGCTGAACAGCATCGCGGTTATCGTCGAGGACAGCTGGGAAAAAGAGATGGGCTTTCCGTGGGAAGATAACGGTGTCAACATCAACGAATACCTGCGATGGATGACGGACGGCTTTGAATATGAGGTCCTTTCCATCGAGATCGACGAGAACGGCGCTTTGGTAGATGTGTATATCTACAGCCGCGATATCTATGAATTGACCGCCCAGATAAACACGCAGCTGGAGGAATATATCGAAACGCTCGATTCTCCTGATCTAACAACCGAGGAATTCAAGGCGAACTTCAGCAGGATCTTCAATTCGGTGAAGGCGAATTTCAACGACTATTCGGCAAGCTTCGCGGAATTTAGCCTCACGAGCCGCGGGGGGAACTGGGTGATCAACGGTGAAGACTGGGATAACGAGATGGAGGAGCTTTTCAGTCTTACCGATCAGGCGGATTCCGATATGGACAACGACGTGAATGCCAATGGGAACACAGGCGGAAACGCCAATGGCTCCAACGCGAACCGGCCGAGCAATGCCCAGCAAACAAGCGTTTTCGTTGACTGGCAACCGCGCAGCGATGCGCGAAGCTTTCGCATTGTGCCGACCGGTAACCGTCTGAGCCGCACGCTGCTTTTATGAGAAGTCCCGCTGAGCAGGATCAGTTTTCCCGAACTCGCCGTTTGATCGGAAGCGAAGCGCTCAAACGGCTTGCGTCCTCACGCGTTGCCTTATTTGGCATCGGTGGTGTTGGCGGCGCCGCTGTGGAAGCGCTTGCCCGCGCGGGAATCGGTGAGCTTCACCTCGTCGACAACGATCATGTTGAACTTTCGAATTTGAACAGGCAGATCATCGCGACCCACGAAACGCTCGGTAGATCGAAAGTTGAGGTTGCGAAGGAGCGCGTTCTTTCCATCAATCCGCAATGCCGCGTGGTTGCTCATCAGCTGTTCTTCCTGCCGGAGACTGCAGGTGAGTTCGATTTCGCATCCTATGATTTCGTTGTTGATGCCGTCGACACCGTGACGGCGAAAATCGCTCTTGTTGAAGCCGCAAAGGCAGCTGGTGTGCCGATTATCTCTTCGATGGGAACGGGGAACAAGCTCGATCCGAGCGCCCTGCGTATAGCAGATGTCTTTGATACGTCGGTCGATCCGCTGGCGCGCGTTATGCGAAAAGAGCTGCGACAGAGGGGAATAGAACAGCTTCCGGTTGTTTACTCGGCAGAGCCTCCTTTAAGGCCCCTCGATGGCGAAAGGGAAGGGCAGCACACGACGAGAGACGATGAAGGGGAGCGTTCGTGCGGGAACCATAGGCAGCGCACGCCGGTTTCTGAAGGGGAAGAGCAGCGCACGCCGGCGTCGATTTCTTTTGTGCCGCCGGTTGCGGGTTACCTTATGGCAGGCTACGTCGTTCGCGCAATCGCAGGCATATAATAGTGCGGAAAGAAAGGTGTTCCATGCGTCCGCTACCTTCTCAAAAACTGAATCCTCGCATCAAAATGGTTTGGCGGTTGAGCGATACGATTTCCACGGTTGGAATCTTTCTCGGCTGCTTTCTTCCGTTTTATATTGTGTGGTGTATCGAACCGTATTCATGGTTCGACGTACTTGCGCTGATCGAGATAGTTTTGTTTGCTGCGGCACTTGTCCTCGTGCTTTTTGTGCTGCCACCGATACGGTTCATGCGCTGGCGTTACGAGCTTTCCGAGGACTACCTTGATATTGCGAAGGGCATCATCTGGCGCGAACGTTACATCATCCCCTTTATTCGCGTCCAAAATACCGATACGCGCCAAGGGCCGATACTGCGCGCACTGGGGCTTTCCAGCGTCACTGTATCCACGGCGGCGGGAGCGCATGAGATTCCGGGGCTTGCGTCTCAGGAGGCTGAAGAGCTCCGCGATAGAGCGGCGGAGCTTGCACGTCTTGCCCGCGAAGACGTTTAGCGAAAGACGTTTGGCAGAAGGCGAAGGCAGAAGGCGAAGGCACGCAAAATGGCAGAAGAGAATCCTCAGGCCCCCCGCTACCACGTGCATCATAGCTATATCTGGCTTTCGACGGCGCGGGTGGCGATCATCCTTCTTGTCGTCGGCCTCGTCTCGCTTTTCTCGGTGATAGCCGATATTGCCGATTCGGGTATGGATCTTGCGGGGGAAGCGGCTCCGTTTGTTTGGGCGACGTTTGCAAGCACGGCCGCTGTGTTCATCATCGCACTGGTGGTGCTGGTCATCTATCAGGTTCTTTCCTACAAACACCTTTATTACGAGCTTGAGCCGCGGGAGTTCAATGTTTATCGAGGCATCTTGAACAAAAAGCGCAGCCATGTGCCTTATCAGCGCATCCAATCGGTCGATCAGCGTGCGACGCTTCTGCAGAGGATCTTCGGCGTTTGCACGGTGTATGTGGAAACGGCAGGTGGTGCTTCGAACAAGGCGATCATGATCCCCTACGTTTCAAAGCAGCAGGCCGAGATGCTGCGAACCGAGTTGTTCGCTCGTAAGCAGCTAGTTTTGAGGCAGGGAAATTCGCCGCAAATCAATTGGGTGCAAGCTCCACGCCCCGTGCAAGGCGCAGGGACGATGCCCGGTGCAGGTGTCGCGCCGCCAATGCCGGGAATGACGGTTCCTTCGCAAATACCCCAATCATACGAATCGGCAAATCCGGCAGAATCCGACCAAAATGTTTTGGACATGCCCGCTGCGCTCTGGAACGAGTTCAATGGCGTTTTCGGCGGAGAGCAAGTGGACACAGGCGTTGTCACCTATGAATGCGGACTTTCAAACAAAGAGCTTATCCTTACAGGCATTTCGAACAACACGGCGATCGCTGCCGTCGTTGTAACGGTGCTCCTCGGCGTCGCGCAGATCGTCAGTTTGGTGGCGGAGCTTTTTCCCTCGACGGTTGATTTCGCCCTCGATTCCTATCTGAACGATACGATTTCGCTTGATCCTTTCGCCATTGTTCTCGGCGCGGGGATGCTCTTTCTCCTTGTGCTCTTCATATGGGGGCTGTCGGCGATTGCCACCTGCATCAGCTATGGCGGCTTCCATGTGAGGCGCCGCGACCAGCGCATCGAAGTGGAGCGAGGGCTTTTGCAGCACCAGTTCCATGGCGTGGATGTCGATCGCATTCAGGTCATCACCATTCGCCAAAGCATTATCAAGCGGATGCTGGGCTACTGCGAGCTTGTTGTGGGGAAGGTGGAGGCTGCCACCGAAAGCAATGACAGCTCTGAGCAGGCCAATCTCGCCCAAGGTATGGTCATCCATCCCTTTGCCAGCGTAAATCGCGTTTCTGAGATCCTTGCAGGGCTCATCCCCGAATATGCCGACGTGCCGACCGAGGCGGCGCCCGTGGCGAAGGTGGCGCTTCGGCGTGCGCTGATTCGTCGCGGCATCGTTCAAGGCGCCGGTTTTTGGCTCGCCGTTTTAAGCTCTCTCGGCATGCTCTTTGTTTATGCGGCGATTTCGTTTGATGCGGCAGGCGTCTTGCTGCCCTTCGATCAGCAGATCGCCTTCGCGCGGCTCTATGAGCCCGATCTCGTCGGCACCCTCGAGATCGTCTACGCGATCGTCCTCAGTTTGTCCGCCATTGTGTTCGTCTTCGATCTTATCGGGGCCGTTCTTTGGTATCGCGGTTCAAGCTATGCATACAATCGCCGCTTCATGCAGGTGACAAATGGCGGATTCACTCGCACAAGCACAAGTTTGCTCCGCTCGAAGATACAATACGGGTTTACGCGGACAAATCCGCTGCAGCGCCATGCGCATACCGCTACCATTGCCATAAGGACGGCGGCGGGCATTGGGGGAAGCACGATTCGTTTGATCGATGTGGACGAAGAGGGTGCTGATGCATGGATTGCATGGCTTTTGCCGCGTCCTGCGAAAACGGCGGCTTCCGTTCAGGCGGCTTCCGTTAAGGCTCCCGTTCAGGCGGTTCCCATGCAGGCGTCCGTTCAGGTGGCGTCCGCCCCTGCACCCGTCCGGTCACAAGAAGATAACAAGGAAAGCAGCACGGTATGACAAGCGAAAAGTCTGACGCATCAGCTTCGTCGGGGGAAAGCCGCGGCTTTTTCTCGCGTCTGAAATTAGGAAAGCGCTCGGTATCCGAAGAGGAAATCCGCGACATGGTTGCCGAAAACGAAGAGCTTCAAGATAACGAGAAGCGCATGATCCATGAGATCCTTGAGCTTGGCGACATGAGCATTCGCGAAATCATGACGCCTCGCGTCGACATGATGTTGGCGGAAGACACCGAAACCGTGCGCATTGCACTGGAGAGAATGCGCGGCACGGGCTATTCGCGGCTTCCGATCTATCATGAAGACATCGACGATATCGTGGGAATCGTGCATTACAAAGACCTCATCGATCCGCTGATGGATGGCGATCTCGACGATCTCGTGACGAAATATATGTACGAGCCGCTTTTTGTTCCCGAAACGAAAGATATTCTTCCGCTGCTTTCGGAAATGCAGGAGAAACGCCAGCAGATGGCCATCGTTGTCGACGAGTACGGCGGGACCGCGGGGCTTGCCACCGTCGAGGACATTGTGGAAGAGATCGTCGGCGAGATCATCGATGAAACCGACCTCGAGCATTCGTTCATCACCGTGTTGGGTCCGGGCCGATGGCGCGTTGACGGGCGGTTTCCCATTGAAGACGCCATTGAGCTGGGCTTGCCGGTAGAGGAATCGGACGATTACGAGACGATTGCCGGTTGGCTTATTTCCACAACCGGATCGGTGCCCGAAACGGGGGACGAATTCGAAATCGGGGGGTATAGATTCCGCATTGAGCGCATGAGGCGTTCGCGCATCTCAATCATCTATATTGAAAAGCTATCGGATGCGGAAGCCGCCTCATAAGGGAACCGACGCTCAATGCCGTACCGACGCTTCATTGTTTAGCCAACAGCCAAGGAAAGATAGGGAGAAGCCATGCTGTTTGAGAACATCGCGATCATCGACGAGAACTTCGATTACCAGCCAAATTGCACGGTTGGCGTGGAGAGTGCGCATATCGCGCTCATCGCGCAGAGGCCACTTGCGCCCGAAGAGCGGGAACAGGCGAAGGCGCGCTTCGGGGAAGCCTACGATGGGCACAATAAGCTTCTCATTCCGGCGATGTATAACGCTCATGCTCATGCGGCAATGACGCTTTTGCGCGGCTATGCCGAAAACGCGCCGTTGCAGGTGTGGCTTAACGATCTTGTTTGGCCTTTTGAGGCGCATATCACCCCGGAGGACAATTATTGGGGAACGCTGCTCGCCTGCCTTGAGATGGCGCGGTATGGCATCGTGAGCCATTCGGACATGTATTTCGCCCTGCCCGAGCGCGCTCAGGCGACGATTGATGCGGGTATGAAGGCGAACCTCTGCGAAGGGTTCACCGCGTTTGAGGACAAGCCCTATGGCGATTACGATATGGCACGCCTCAATGAGGAGTTCTTCGCGAAATACCACGGCGCCGATGAGGGGCGCATCCTCGTCGACTTCAACATCCATGGCGAATACACCTCGCATCCGCAGGTGTGTGCCGGTGTGGCGGAGGCCGCGAAGCGCGATAACGTGCGCATTCAGATTCACGCTTCGGAAACCCAGAGCGAACATGAGGAATGCAAGCAGCGTCACGACGGCATGACGCCGATGCGCTATTTCGAGAGCCTCGGCGTGCTCGATGTGCCGGTGACGGCGGCGCATTGCGTGTGGGTGGAGCCGGAGGATATCGAAATCATGGTGAAGCATAACGTATTCGTCGCGGCGAACCCCGCATCCAACCTCAAGCTTGGCAGCGGCATCGCACCGATTCCCGCCATGCTCGAAGCCGGCGTGAACGTCTGCTTGGGTACCGACGGCATGGCCTCAAACAACAACCATGACATGTTCAAGGAAACCTATCTGCTCGCCACGCTTTCCAAAGGCTATTACCACGATCCGACGGCGGTTTCCCCGAAGCAGGCGCTTTACGCGGCCACGCGTGCGGGGGCCCTTTCGCAGGGTCGTGACGACTGCGGGCTTATCAAGGAGGGCTTCAAGGCCGATCTTGCCGTGGTGAGCATGGAGAATCCCTCGTGGACGCCGGTGGTGAATCCGCTGAACAATCTGGTGTTTTCCGGCCATGGCTCCGATGTGGTGCTGACGATGTGCGACGGTCGCGTGATTTATCGCAATGGCGCATGGGGCGGCGCATGGGGCGGCGTCGACGTTGAGCGCGCGAAGGCGGAAGTGCAGGCACGCACCGAGCGCATCCTCGCGAGCCTGTAGCATTTCCCCATGATTTCCCATGATTTCAGGCTGAGCCAGCCCGTTTTCAAGCTCTGATGCAGCTCTGATGTTATACACTTATGCACACGATAGAGACGTTTCCCAATCGGGAGAAAGTTGGTGGTCATTATGGCGGCTCCTACTACCGAGCATGTGAGAAATATCGTTTTGGTGGGCCAAGACGGCGCCGGAAAAACCTCACTCGCAGAGGCGATGCTTTACGCAACCGGCAAAACGACCCGCATGGGCACGACGCATGACGGAAAATCGTATATGGACTACGATCCCGAAGAGATCAAGCGCAAGTTCACGATCTCAACCTCCATCGCGCCGATTCCCTATAAAGACTTTAAGATCAACGTGCTCGACACCTCGGGACACCCCGATTTCATCGCCGACACCCTCACCACGATGCAGGCTGCAGAGATGGCGCTGTTCGTCGTGGACGCCGTCGCGGGGCCGCAGGTTATGACCACCAGACTGTGGCGCGAGGCGGAGAACATGAGGCTCTCGCGTGCGGTTTACATCAACCATATCGACCGCGAGAACGCCAATTTCGATACGGCGATGGCGACGCTGCATGCGCGCTTCGGATCGCGCCTCGGAGCGGTTACCATCCCGATGGGCGTAGAATCCGATTTCAAGGGCGTCATCGACGTCATCCGCATGAAGGCGCGCTATTACTCCTCCGATTCGCAAAGTGAGCGCGTTGATGAGATTCCGACAGAATACCAAGATGCGGCGCAGGCAGCGCGCGACAAGCTTTGCGATCTCGTCGCCGAGGCCGATGACGAGCTTATGATGAAATACCTTGATGGCGAAGAGCAGCTTACGCAAGAAGAGCTTGAATCGCTTCTTGACAAAGCGATCGCACAAGAGCTTTTCATCCCCGTGTTTGTGGGATCGACGATCATCCTCCAAGGCGTTTTGGGCCTGCTCGAGGACATTGCGACCTATTTCCCGCATCCACGCAGCCATGGGCGTTTCCAGATGAAGGGCGGCGAAACGATCGCCATCGACGAGACCAAGCGTCCTGCCGCGTTCGTGTTCAAGACTATTTCCGATCCCTTCGTTGGACGCCTGAGCTTTGTGAAGGTGCTCGCCGGCGTGCTCGAGCCGGGCATGGAACTCGTGAACGCGCGTACGGGCAAGAAGGAGCGCCTTGGCCATATCTA
>CANQTB010000067.1 GCA_947626665.1 uncultured Eggerthellaceae bacterium | reverse complement strand
TGCCTCGCGCATGTCGAATCTCGCCTTAGCGACGAATCCCGCTTCGCGTATCGTGAGCGCCGATGCGCTTTCGGTTGCCCCCGATCCCTCAATGCTGCTTGTGCAGATTGGAATTGCGAAGAATTCGACGCGCGCCTCTTCTGCAGGCAGAGCAGATAGTAGGGCAGGCAAGGCGGATGGGAAGGCTACGGGGAGGACGAAGGCATCTGCGGAGGCGAAAGCATCCGCCAGCGTAAGGGCAAGTGCGGTGCCGACCGTAACCTACGCGGGCATCGAAGAGCTGACTTTGCGCCTTGCTCAGGCGATCAACGCCGCACGGTCGTCGTCGGTGAGACCCGCACGTATCGTTGTGGAGCTTCCCTCCGATCGTTGGGAAGATGCGGGCGCCGTGCGCTCAGCGCAGCACTACGCGATTACGCTTCTCGACGCGCTCTGCGCCGCCCTTTCGTAATATCGCCGCCTCAGTCGCTGCCAATAAATCGTTCGATAACCATAGCCGCCCTCAATTCCCGCACGAAGCATCGCTCCAATTCCTCGGGGAATCTGCGGACGCACGGCGAGGCAGGGAGCACTGCGATGTGATAGAATTTTGCCATGTCCTACGAATCGAAAGATCCTCTGAACTATGAATAACGACGGGGTCCGTTCTCAACAATTCTCAAGTATCACGAGCGGTATCTTGACCGGCGGCTTAAGCGTGATTCTTGCGCTTTGCACCGTTGCTCTTTTGATATTGATCTACCTCGATGCTCTGAGCGGTTTGTGGCATATTCCCGATATCGGAGCAGTATCAAGTGAGTGGCTTCTATCATTATTCAGCACGTGGTATGTGGGCTTGATCGGCGTTGCGCTCATCGCTGTCCCGCTCCTGTTGATCATACTCGTCAATGTGAATCGCTTTCGGCGAGTATTACTTGGCGTCGGTATTTCGATGCTCAGTGTTGCCCTCGTCATCATGATTTTTGCCCTCCTTGACGAATGGCTTCTTGGAAGCTTTTCGGCTGATTGGCAGGATGTTCTTGTTAATACCTCTGCCGTTCTGGACAGCTATTGCATGCTCGGTGCGATTGTCCTTGTCGTTATCGGGGCGGGGTGTCTCTCTGCTTATGCCTGCATCGCTGCTATAAAAGGGGCGAAGAGATGAGCAAATCGCTTAAAACCGTGCTGATAGTTTTCGCATCCGCCATCGGGGCGTTCGTTGCCTTTCTTCTTCTTTGGGCGTTGGTGCTCTTTCCGAATTTTATCGAGAAGAAGGGGAGTTCTGATGAGGAATCGAGCGAAGGGCCCACTTTGGCGGAGGTGGCGGACTTATCGCCCGTAATCGATAGAAATGACGCCGACGGAACGGTCTACGTGAACAATGAGATCATCGTCTTCATCGATCCGGAGACCTCGAATGCGCAACGAGACCAGTTTTTTGAATCGCTTGGCGCAGAGGTAGACGATTCGATGGGAGATATCGGTGTCTATCGGTTGATCTTCGGAAATTCAATGACCCATGACGATCTGCAGGCTCTTATTGAAGAGCTTAAGACCCAGCCGATTGTCGATGATGCTTACCTCAATCTTGTAACCGAATTCGAGAACAGCGCAAACGATGAAGATCAAGAGGGCTTCTCCTTTGCGGAGCCTTTCTACCCCAACGATCCTTGGAACAGCGGCCATCAAGACGGCAGCGCAGCAGAAGATGGCAGAGCCGATCTGGAAGACCTTTGGGGCAAGGTTGCTCAAGGTGAGAATTGGGGCATGGAGGCAATTGAGGCACCTTACGCATGGGGCTACTTAGACCGTCTTCAAGAAGTGAACATCGGCATTATCGATTCGATGCCATTGACAAGCCATGCTGATTTGGCAAGCTCCGATTACCAGAGCATGTGCTTTTTTGTTGATGCGGAGACGGGCGACGTGTCGCAGGATACGCAGGCTCTCGATGCAGAGAATCATGGGACCCATGTGTCGGGCATCATCAACGCTGAAGCCGACAACGGCATTGGTGTGGCAGGGGTCATGGGCGGAAAGGCGCACATGCGCTATTGCTCTGTCCATTATATTACCGACGAGGGCTTGGCATCATACGCAACGGCATTCAGCTATGTTACGGCCATAAAGACCCTCGTCGACCAAGATGTGCGGGTCGTGAATATCAGCCAAGGATATGCGGGCGTCTTGCCGTATGCTGCAAGCCATGGCAATGCGGATGCGATCAATGCGATTCAGCAGACTTCTGATCTCGCTGAGGAAGGGCTGAAACGCATCATCGAAACGCGCCGGGAGCACGATCTTTCAGATTTTGTGATCTGCGTGGCTGCCGGAAACGATAATGACAACTACTACTATAAGGACGACAATGCCGATTTTGGATACCGCGAAAAACCAACATGGTGGGAAAGCCTCTGGAGCTTATTCGGCCTGAATCGCGAATCGGGAGGATCCCTCGCCCTTTACAGCAACTATCTCAATTTGATTGACGACGAGGAGGTGCGCGATAGGATAATCGTCGTCGGCGCAGTTGGCATCGATCAGGACCGATCGACTTCCAATGAGACGCGATTCAAGTATACCGACTATTCAGGAGTTGGCGATCGTGTCGATATCGTGGCTCCCGGGGGGATAAACGATGAGTCCCCGATATACAGCTGCGTTCTTGATGGCTACGGGCCTATGTGCGGCACTTCGATGGCCGCGCCCCATGTTGCGGGCGTTGCCGGCCTTGTGTTCGGCGCCAATCCCGGCCTTACCGGTCCGGAGGTCAAGGATATTTTGCTTAACACCACCAAAGGCCGCTATTACTACGGCGATGATTTCAGCGGTATGGTGAATGCGAACACCGCCGTGGTTGCGGGCTTGCAAACCCAAACGCAATCAGTGCCGAAGGTTCTCAAGATAGAAGGCGCCAATAGCCTTGATTTGTGTTTTGTCGTCGATACGACGTCATCGATGGGCGATGATATTGAAAACGCTCAAGAGAACATGGAAAACATATTGGGCCATTTGAGTGAGAAGACCGATGACTACCGTGTCGCGCTCGTTGACTACAGGGATTTTGCTGATAGAACGGGCGATCGCGATGACTATCCCTCCAGAGTGCAGCTTGATTTTACCGATGACGTCGCTGCGATCATAGCTGCGATCGACGCGCTGGATCTGGGCAGCGGGGGCGACAGTCGGGAAACGGTTTATTCGGGGCTGATGAGCGCGGTCGGCCTTGACTGGCGCGACGATGCCGAGAAGGTAATCATTGTCATGGGAGATGCAGGGCCGCTCGATCCCGAGCCGACAACTGAATATACCTATGAGGACGTGCTGCTCTCAATTTTCTCGGCGGATATCGATATCGATTATGAGAATTCTGACGAGCGAGTTGCCGACTCGCTTGAATCGAGCCTTATAGGCGTCTATTCGATAGGGACCACTGCCTCAGACGATGCGGCGGAATTCTTCAGCGAGCTCTCCGATGCAACAGGAGGCAGCTATGTAAGCGTTGACGATGCGTCAGAAGTGGCTGATGCCATCAACGATTCGATCGAGCAGATCGACATCGTGAAAACCTTCGAGGCCCCTCTTGATTTTGGAGAAGAGCTCGGATCGCAAGCTGTTGATATCGCATCGGAAGATGGAGGGTATCTTTTTACGATCAAGACCGATGAAGAGGGAATGTTCGCGCTCAAAGACATCGAAGGTGGCTCCTATCGATGGATGAGCAATAGCGTGTATGGCGGCGGAGCGCTTACCATAGATCCCGAGAATGGAAGCACTGCGCTTGAACGAGATCGTTCGTACTGGTTTGCTCCATTCGCCGCCTGGTTGGGTGAGAATGCCCCGCTCGTCTGCCTTTTGCTTGCCGGTTATATCGCGATCTGTGTGGCCTTGCCGTTGGCGATGGGGAAAATTGCAAAGAACGCGGCGAAGGCGAAGGCCACTTCGGGAGCATATGTTTTTGCCGACGCAGATCAAGCGCCAAATCCACAAGCGCAGCCATCGCAAAGAAGTGAAGCGCGTGCCCGTTTTTGCCCGCGTTGCGGGAAACCGGTTGAGCGCGAAGGGGGCTTTTGCGTCTATTGCGGCAAGAAGCTGCCGTAGGTTTTGGGCGATCGATATGTTGCAGCGTAAAAGTTGGGCCGTCTCATGCCCTCTTATTTGCAAACTGTGATTTCGTTAAAGGTATACGCAAATACTACATATCTCATATGTTTTCGTATATCATATTCATTGAAAAGCTTCGTGAAGGCTCTTGACGCTTTCTGTCATATCGGACCAGCTTTCGACGCGGAACCCTTGCAAATCCCGAATGGCCGGGGCAAATTCGAGCGAAGCGAGTGCATGGGCCACTTTGATGATAAAAGATGCTGAGCCGCTGTCCTCTTTGCAGAAATACACGCTGTATTGTACGTGGGTGAATCCAATTTTTAGTAAAACCCGCTCGATTTCCGCGTATGCCGTCGGCCTGCTGATGCCGTAGTCGCGCTCAAGCATGCTTGTATCTAAATCAAAGGTGATCCCGTACATATCGTCGCCCCGATCGCTGCCAATAAATCGTTCGATAACCATGGCACCCTCCATTCCCGCACGAAGCATCGCTCCAATTCCAAGAGGAACTTGCGGACGTGGTACGGGCGGCAGGGAGCATTGCCGCCATCTATGGGCTGCATCGCGCTTATCGTGACGATGAGCGCCCGCACTGGCTCTGTTTTCTCGTGGCAGTATATCATAAAAATAAGAACATAAGTTCGAAAAATAAATTATGGAGAGTCCTCAAGCCTCAAGCTAATCTCGTCCGATTCGATAAATATTACCTTCGATCTTCGCTTTTGTTGTCTTTTGCTATTTTTTGTTATCTTTTGCTATTGGTCAAGAGCCGATGGCAAAGATTCGTTTTTGCCTCTCGTTTTACCTGCCCCAAAACACTTTATTAAATTAGCCCAAAAATCTCTATTGATTAAGCCCAAAACTCTATAAAACCCAAGGTAAAGGATATAATATAGAAACTACTTCTTTGAGGAGGCTTAATGCTGGGTTATTTAAGTCGTGTCGATGATGACGAGTTGGAACACAGGCTGGATTCTTTTGGCGCTGTTCTTATAACGGGGCCTAAGGGCTGCGGGAAGACGACGACGGCCAAGCAGAAGGCGGCAAGTGTCATTGAGTTCCAAGACGAAGATAGGCGTGACAATTATCTTGCCGTTGCCAACACCCGGCCATCGCTGCTTCTCGATGGCCCAAAGCCGCGTTTGTTCGACGAGTGGCAAGATGCGCCGAAAATCTGGGCTGCGGTACGTAAATCGATTGACGACGAGCAGAAAAACGGCCTCTATATCCTCACCGGTTCCACTTCTCAGTCCGTCGATACACCCCATACGGGCACCCTGCGCATATCAACCATGGAGATGCTTCCCATGAGCCTTTATGAGAGCAAGGATTCGAACGGGAGCGTTTCCCTGCGTGAACTGTTCGATGCCGAAGGGGGCTTAAAGGGCTGCAAATCAGATCTATCGGTCGAGGGCCTGATCCATGCAATATGCCGTGGTGGATGGCCTCATGCGGTGAACAACACATCAGCTCGATCTCAGCTTGCTGTGGCAAAAGACCTTTTCCGTCAGATCTGCCATGTCGATATATCCAACATTGACAAGAGGAAGCGCAACCCGCTTTGGGCGGAATCGATACTGCGCTCCTATGCAAGAAACATTTGCACGATCGCCAAAACCAAGGCGATCTATGAGGACGCGCGCTCGGACAGCGATATGAGCGAAGCGACCTTCTATGATTATGTGAACGTCCTGAAGGCCCTTTTTATCATAGACGACATCCGTGCATGGAACCCCGCTATTCGCTCCAAGACATCCATACGGGCGACAAGAAAACGCAATCTCGTGGATCCGTCCATTGCGGTAGCGGCTCTGGGCCTTGCGCCGGCCTATTTCAAGGAGGACTTCAAAACACTGGGATTCCTCTTCGAATCGCTTTGCATGCGCGACCTGAAAGCTTACTCTTCCGCACTTGGGGGTGAACTGTCCTACTATCGCGATCGATACGGATTGGAGGCAGATGCCGTTCTGCATTTAGAGGACGGGCGTTATGCTCTCATCGAGTTTAAGTTAGGCGAGGGTGATGTCGAGGAGGGAGCACGCCATCTTATCGAGATAGAAAGTCTCGTGAAGGAGCATAACGAGAAAGAGCAGCAAGTTCCGTTGCGGTTGCCCGATCTCAAGCTGGTCATAACTGCCACGGAATTTGGCTACAGACGCGATGATGGGGTCTGCGTTGTCCCAATTGGATGCATGAAACCCTGATCTGATGGAAGAGCTATATCGGCATAGTGGGCCTTGAAGAGTCATTATCGATTTCTTCCCGGTCGGAGGTCGCTCAAGCACGACAGGGTGAACTAGAGCTTTCTCAGCATAAATTATCAAAATACATCTCTGGGCTGCGTTTTTGTTAATCCTTGCTATCTTTTGCCATTGGTGGCATTCAAGGTCTCTTGAAATTTCACTACGGGTTCACGCAGATACTATGTTTATGATTGAATTATGCATATCATAGCCTTATGAAACTCAACGATGCCATAGAAACGCTCCATAGCTGGGATCTCCAAGGGCGCTACGTATATAGGAAGCGCGATCTCGAGATCGTGCTGAGCGAATCTGGTCGCACTCTCGATCAGACGCTTCAGCGACTTGTGAAGGCGCGCGTTCTCGAACGGCCTGCCCATGGGGTGTATCTCTATGCGCACAGCTCGCACATCGGGCCAGCGACCATTGAGCACATTGCCCGCAACCTGAGACGTGGCGCGATCACCTACGAGAGCCTCGAAAGCGCCCTTTCAAGCTATGGAGTGATTTCGCAAATCCCCATAGATCGGCTCACGCTCATGACGACCGGCAGGAGCGGGGAGTACCGCACGCCCTATGGCGTCATCGAGTTCACGCATACGAAGCTGACGCCTAGCGATATTGTTCCCAACCTCGTTGATCGGGAGGGGCATGCGCTGCCCATCGCAACGAAAGCTCTCGCTTACAAGAACCTGCTGGCAACACGGAGGAATCTTGACCTTGTCGATGAAGGTGAGCTGAATGGCGACGATTGATTTCAATGAATATGCTCGCGAGCTGGCGTTTTCTTCCTCTTGGCCAATATGAAAGAACTGTCGCCCGGGCCGAATTTCGCGAGACAATGATCGATAATCTTCAAGAGCTTTACAGGCGTTGCCTCGGAACTGCGTAATCAATCTTCAATGCGCAGGCATGATGTGATAGCGTCTTTTGCTATCTTTGCTATTGGTCAAGCGACAGACGGTAAAACTCATCTCACCTGTTTTCGGGTATTTTTTTGCATTTCCGCAGGTCGTAAGAATAAATACCCGTTTACGTGCGATAGCGGCGATCTCGTAAGCGTGCAATCCTTCTTCTCGGCTTATTGAGCTTCGGTTCCTTAATCGCAGTGTTTTCTCGTAACGGCTTTGAAAGCACGATGCAACTGGGAGGAATCGGGAAAACGAATGAAGAAGGAGAGGGAAGATGATTTCAACAATTTCTCGTCGTGGTTTTCTGTCGGGTGCTGCAGCGGCTGGTGCCTTAGCTGCTTTCGGCTTGGCGGGCTGTGCTCCGCAGTCATCACAGGGCAGCTCGTCTGCGCCTGAATCCAACGCGGGCGCTGCGACCACTTCTTGGCGCGACAAGCCCGAAATGCCCACCGACATCGCCGAGACGCTTGAGGCAGACCTCGTTGTCGTTGGAGCTGGCAATGGCGGACTCGTGGCGGCCACTACGGCGGCGCAGAACGGTGCGAAGGTGATCGTGCTTGAGAAGATTGGGAATATCGCGATGGCACGCGAGGCTATCGGTGCGCTCAATTCCAAACTTGAGCCCGACCACATGGAAGATGTGCCTACGCTCATGAATCATGCCAATATGACCCAATCCGGCGACGCCAACATGCTTATGTATAAAACATGGGCGGAAAAATCGGGTGAGATGATCGAGTGGATGAAGGAGACGCTCACGCCGAAGGACATAACCTTCCCGCTCGAGTGGCATGCACCCGATGACCCGCATGCCTATTATCCGGTCATGTGCTATAACCCCATCCTTGGCGAGTACAATCCCGACGGACCGAACTACGGTGCCTATATGCACTTGGAGGCGCTAAACGACGTGTACACCAACGATCTTGGCGGCGAGATTCTGTTCAACACGCCTGCTAAGATGCTCGTCCAAGACGAGGTCGGCAAGGTGACTGGCGTCATCGCCGAAAGTGAGGAAAAGGGAACCATCCAGATCAACGCTTCGAAAGGCGTTATTATCTGCACCGGCGGCTATGGTGCGAACAAAGAGATGCTTGACGACCTTTGCCCTGGCAACTCAAACTGGTGCGTATTGAATAGTAGCGTCACCGAAGAAGGGGACGGCATCCGTATGGCGCTTTGGGCAGGTGCCGAACTTGAGGCAGGTGGCGCTTGCATGGTGTGGAACCGTGGCATTATGTTCGATGACACCGAGTTTGATGGGAGCCGTATGGGCGGCGACATCTTCTTGCCCGGCAGCCAGCCTTTCCTCCATGTGAATGCCAATGGTGAGCGATTCATGAACGAAGACCAATGTTATCCGATGAGCTATGCGGCTGGAGCAAACCAACCAGGTCATTTCTCATGGATCGTTTGGGACGGCAGCTATTGGGAAGACATCCAGAAATTCGATACTTGCGGATGCTCGCGCTTGACGCCCGCCCCCTCGGGAACCGCCTATAACGCTGACGTATATGATTGCGAAGCGCTGACGAAGGAGCATCTGGACAGCTTTTGGCTGGAGCCCCGTATTGAGAGCGGCGCGCTCAAAAAGTGTGACACGCTCGACGAGCTGGCCGAGGCCATGCATTTCGACGCCGACCAGGCGGCGACCTTCAAAGCGACTGTGGAGCGCTACAACGAGTTAGCCCATGCGGGCGAGGATACCGACTTCGGAAAGCCGGCCTACCGTTTGAGCCCCGTTGATGAACCGCCCTACTATGCGGCGCGGATGGCTGGGGCACTGCTGGTTACCATTAACGGCGTTATCACCGACGTCAATTCGCAGCCTCTCCGTAAAGACGGTAGCGTGATCGAGGGCCTCTATGTGTGCGGCAACGACCAAGGAGGCTTCTATCCTCACAATTATCCAAGCAACTTTACAGGTATCAATGCCGGTCGTACAGCGACCTTTGCGCGCATCGCTGCCAAGCACGCGCTCGGCATTGAGTAGCTTGAAAAAGGGTTCGCTGAGAATAGACGACGGAAGCCGATAGAAAGGGCGAACGCTCTCCCATGAGGGAA
>CANQTB010000066.1 GCA_947626665.1 uncultured Eggerthellaceae bacterium | reverse complement strand
TTCGTGTAGCCATTGGCATATAGGAAGCTGTCCGTCACGATGAACGCACGCTTCTTGTCCATAACGGATTTCAGCTCATCGAGGGCAACCGGCAAGCAGCCGGGCTTGATGTAAACTTTCGGCGGCACCCTAAACCACAGCATGTTCTCTCTTCTCTCTGCGACAGTTTTGATATTTAAAAGCTGGCGGATGCCAACGTTCTCGGAAACGGAGTTTCCGCCCCATGAACCGCATCCCAAGGTAAGCGACGGCAGCAACTTGAAGTTATAAAGGTCGCCGATGCCGCCTTGAGAAGAGGGTGTGTTCACGAGGATACGGCCCGTCATCATGCGTGCCGCGAACCTATCGAGCTTATCGCGCTCGGTCGTTTCGTTCAGATAGATCGATGCCGTATGGCCGAAACCACCGTCTTGGATGAGACGTTCGGCCTTGTTGAAGGCGTCTTCAAGGTCGGTCGCACGATACATCGCCAGCACCGGCGAGAGCTTCTCATGGGCAAACTCTTCCGAAATGTCGACGCTTTCCACCTCGCCGATAAGGATCTTCGTACCTTCGGGCACATGAACGCCTGCCAGATCGGCGATGAAGTGCGCCGGCTGCCCGACAACTCTGGCGTTCACCGAACCGTTGATGATAACGGTCTTGCGCACGCGGTCGATCTCGTCGGGCTTGAGGAAATAGCAGCCGCGGCGCGCAAACTCGGCGCGCACTTCGTCATAGACGCCGTCGAGCACGATGACCGACTGCTCGGAGGCACAGATCATGCCGTTGTCGAAGGTCTTCGAATGGATGATCGAGTTCACCGCCTGCAGCACATCGGCGCTGTCGTCGATGATTGCAGGGGTGTTGCCCGCGCCAACGCCGACTGCGGGTTTGCCCGATGAATAGGCGGCACGCACCATGCCGGGGCCGCCCGTGGCAAGGATCAGGTCGGATTCCCGCATGAGAAGGTTCGTCATCTCGAGGCTCGGCTCATCGATCCACGCAATGATGCCTTCCGGCGCGCCAGCGGCCACGGCAGCCTCAAGAACGACCTTGCCGGCTTCCACCGTACAGCGCTTCGCGCGCGGATGGGGGCTTAAGATGATGCCGTTGCGCGTTTTAAGGCAAAGCAGCGCCTTGAATATAGCCGTCGAGGTAGGGTTCGTCGTCGGCACGACGGCTCCGATGGCCCCAATGGGCTCGGCGATCTTCTGAATGCCATATGCCTTATCGACCTCAATGACCCCGCAGGTTTTTTCGTTTTTGTAGGCGTTGTAAATGTATTCGGCCGCATACTGGTTCTTGATGACCTTGTCTTCTACAACGCCCATGCCGGTTTCTTCAACCGCAAGCTTTGCGAGAGGGATACGCGCTTTGTTGGCAGCAGAGGCAGCCGCCAAAAAGATTGCGTCAACCTGCTCTTGTGTGTAAGTGGAAAAGAGCTTCTGAGCCGCTTTGACTCGGTCGATCGCCTCTTCCAGCTTTTCCACTCCGTCAACGATCTCATAGGTTGTCATTACGATTTTGCCTCCTTGGTAAACACTGACGGTTATCCTTAAGCAGTGCGCGAATGCTTACGTATCGCGCTCTGCCATTTCCCTGTGAACCGGTCGTTCTCATCCCGACGCCCGCACCCTCTCCTTCTGACGAACGCTTCGCGTGAGCTGTGCGAGCGAAAGCGCCAAATTCTCGTTTTTCACCTCGATGGAAGGTGGGGTCTTGAGCGCTATCGGCGAAAAGTTCCAGATTGCCGCGACGCCACTTTTCACGAGCTGATCGCATACCCCCTGAGCTGCGTCACGTGGCACCGTGATGATGCCCACATCCACGCTGTGCATTTGGCAAAAATGGCGAAGCTGATCGAGGCTGTAGCAGGCAATGCCGCCGTAGCGCTGGCCGATTTTGCGATCATCGGTATCGAAGGCGGCGCGGATCTGCATCCCATATGCGGCAAATCCGCTGTACTCGAGCAGTGCGCGTCCGAGCTTTCCCGCCCCCACGAGCACCGCAGAGGAGCGATTGTTGATGCCGAGCGTCCGCGTGATCTCGTTGATGAGATCTTTTTTCACATAGCCCACGCGCGGCTTGCCGATCCCGCTCACCACATGCAGGTCCTTGCGCACCTGCACTTCCCCGCGCCCGAGATCCTTCGCGATCTTCGCCGCCGAGATATGTTTCTGATCAGACGGAAGCGTTTGAAGGTATGCAAGATAAAGGGGAAGGCGCCCGAGCGTTGCCCGCGGAATGTGCGTCTGTTGATCGCTCATTGTTGGCATCTCCCCTCTTCATTCGCCATTTACGGGATGGTTCTCCGTTTGTCCGTTCGACTTTCGTTAATTCGATACTATATATATCGATACTAACCAGCGCGATATAATACTCCTTCTCATCTTCCCTTTTCAAGTAATATTTTTCCGCACACATCTTTTTCTCACACAGAGAGGACCGCACAGTGTATCCTGTTTCGTATTCCGACGATCAAAGAGAGGCAGATGGAAACCAACCAACGCACATTGCAGTCCTCACGTGGATGGCAGTTTTTGTTTCTCGGTGTTGCCGTCGTGCTTCTGTGTGCCGGACTCGCTGTGCTTTTCCGGCATGAAACGCTCACCTTTTCCGATTTTTCGAGCAGCCCCTTTCTCATCATCGTCATCATTCTCGTCGGGTCGTATGTTGCGCGTGTGAAATCTCGGCCCCTCACGAAGCGCCAAATCGTGTGGGTCGTCATTTTTTCCCTCTGCTTTTCATTCGCCTACACCGTCGGCGTCAATATCTACCAAACGGGGTTCTCGCGGATTACCGCTCCCAAAACCCTCGTAGTGTGGCTTGCTCTCACGCCTTTCCTCATCTTTTCGTTCGGACGGGCATTTCTCTGGCTTGATTCATCACTGAAAAAGCGCTCCGCACGGAAAACGCTTCCCGCTATCGCCTCATGGCCTTTCTGGACGATACTTCTCATCATCCTGCTTTGCTGGCTTCCCTTTTTTCTCGCATATCTCCCCGGCATTTGGGGCGTCGATACCATTTGGGAAACACGGTGGCTGAAAGGCACCTACGACCTCACGGCACATTACACGCTGATCCATACGCTTTGGCTTTCAGGATCCGTTTGGCTCTCGCAAGAGCTTTTCGGCACGACCTTCTATGGAGCGCTCGTTTATACCGTGATCCAAATGTTCATTTACGCCGGCGCTCTCGCCGAAATCGTGAAACACCTCGCACGTTGGAATGTGCCGCGCGCCCTACCCTATCTTGCGCTCGCCTTCTACTGCTTCTTCCCGATGTTTGCGAATTATTCGGTCGTTATGACCAAAGACATCGTGTTCTCGTCGTTCTTCGGCCTCACCGTTCTGCTTACCGTTGAAATGATCCGCACGCCCCCGAAGCGCTATTTTGCGAAAAAATCGAACCTTGTGAAACTTGGCGTCGTGCTTTTCCTCACGGTGATGCTGCGGAACAACACGGCTTACGGCATGCTCATCTTCCTTCCTTTTTGCGTCGTTCTTCTTCGCGACCATTGGAAACAAGTTCTCGCCGTGTTCGGAATTCCGACGATTCTGTTCTTCATCATCATCGGCCCCCTTCACTCGGCCTGGGGCATCAGCAACGGCTATTCAAGGGAATCGATGAGCGTTCCCGCCGTGCAGATGGCAAACGCGGCAATCGAGGAGGACCTCACCGACGAGCAGATGAAGTTCGTGGAGACCTACGATCCCGAATGGCAAAAGTACAACCCCGTTTTGGCTGATCCGGTGAAAAACCCCTTCCAAGGAGATCTGGTCTTGTCCGATATCGGCGGATTCCTCAAACAATATATTTCGCTGGGCCTTGAATATCCTCGCGCCTACACCGATGCATTCTTACGTCTCACCGTTGGTTTTTGGTGTCCGTGGACCGATTATTCCGTTGGCAACACGTGGGTGAATACGATGTATCCATGGTACAACTTCCAATACAAGATTTCGGAGAACTACCCCGAAGATGAATTCGTCTTCGTCGATCATATATCGCTGTTGCCGAGCTTTGAATCGTTCCTCGCGGAAATGCGCGACATCCGTCCGGAAACAAACATCCCCATCGTTTCTCAGCTTTGCCAAGGAGGCGTGTGGGTGTGGGTGATCTTGTTCGCGGCTTGCTATTACCTCGCAATGAAGCGCTATCGTCGTCTTGTGCCTATCCTCTTTATCCTCTGCTATCTCTTTACGGCGATGCTTGGGCCGCTTTCGGGGATTCGCTATGCGTTGCCCTTTGCGGTCACCTTCGTCATCATTCTTGGCGATCTGCTCGGCGCCCGCGTGGCACCGCAAGGCGCCCGCGTGCCACCGCAAGGCGCCCGCATGGCACTACGCGGCTCTCATGCGGCACATACGCGAGAGGAGCCTACACCAGAGGAGCATACGCGAGAGGCGCATAGCAATTATTCCGCCCCTCATCAAGCTCCGTACGAAGCAGAACGATCTGAGAAACCGGCACCTCAATCAGCGGCATTTCCGCACGAAGCGCCTCCAGGGAAACAGACGCCTTCCTATCCCAGCGATAGCTCATCGTGATGTGCGGGGAAAACGACCGTTCCGGCAAAGCAAATCCCGTTTCTTCATAGGCCCTTTGAAGGCGACGTTGGCAATCCGCAAGCTCCGGTGATTTATCGACGCCTATCCAAAGCACGCGCCTGCTTCCACGTCCGAATGTCCCGAATCCGCCAAGACAGAGCGTGAACGGTTTCCCCGAGAACGCTTCGAGAACCCGAGCAGCACGATCGGTTTCATGGGCCGTCAATTTCCCAAGGAACGCGAGCGTGATGTGCCAGCTCTCCGGACGCGTGGTGTGGGTGCGCGGCGCATATTCCAGCACGCGATCGCGATATGCCTCCAGTCCGGCAATCGCTTCCTCATCGAACCGGATGGCCGCAAAAACGTTACCCACCATGCGTTCGAAGCGCCTATCCTCGCTCCGCGATTGGCTTATAGGCGCGCACCTCGGAATTCGTCGTCTTGTAGGCAGGACGAATGATGCGCCTGCCGGCAACGATCTCTTCGAAACGATGCGCCGCCCAACCGGCCATACGTCCGCAGGCAAACATTGGCGTGAACAGCTCCTCGGGAATCCCCATCATCGAATAGACAAAGCCCGAATACATATCAATGTTTGCGCAGAGATCTTTCGTCGAACCCTTCTCGGCGTAAAACACGCCGGGCGAGAGTCGTTCGATGTTGCAGAGCAAACGGTACTCGTTCTCGAACTCGCTTCCCATCGCCAAGCGCTCGGCGAAGCGCTTCAAAATAACAGCACGCGGATCGCTCTTTGTATAAACCGCATGGCCCATGCCGTAGATCAGCCCCGTGCCATCGTATGCCTGCTTGTTCACGATCTTCGCAAGATATGAGGAAAGCTCGTCGTCGTTATCCCAATCCTTCACGTTTTCCATGATTTCCTTGTGCATAGCGCGGATTTGGTGGTTCGCTCCACCATGCTTCAGGCCCTTGAGCGAGCCAATCGCCGCAGAGTAGGCTGAATAGGGGTCGGTGTCGGAAGAGGAAAGGACGCGCGTTGTGAAGGTGGAGTTGTTCCCTCCCCCATGCTCGGCGTGCAAGCACAGCATGATGTCGAGCATCCGCGCCTCCTCGGGCGTGAAGTGCCGATCGGGACGAAGCATCGAAAGGATGGTCTCGGCAGTCGATTGGCCGGGGATAAAGCGGTGCATGATCATCGAATCATGCTGATAGCGGGCGCGAATAGAGTAGTAGGTAAGCACCATGATGCGCGGAAGCCGCGAAATAAGGGAAAGCGCCGTATGGATCTCGTGCTCGTATGAGCGATCCTCGGCAATTTCGTCATAGCCATAGAGCAGAAGCACCGAACGCGCGAGCACGTTCATGATGCTCGGAGGCGTATCCTGCATGATCATCGAGGCGGTGAAGCCGTCGGGAAGCTCGCGCTGGCTATCGATGACGGAAATGAGCCGATCGAGCTGGGCTTGCGTTGGCAGCTCCCCCATCAGAAGCAGGTAGCAGATTTCCTCGAAGCTATAGCGCCGATCAGCGGACTCCTCCTCAAGAAGGTCGTAAATGTCATAACCGCGAAGCGTCAAACGGCCCTCGTCGGCCACTTTTTCCCCATCGGAGATCATATAGCCGTGAACGTTCGAGATATTGGTCATGCCGGCGATAACACCGGTTCCGTCGCTGTTTCGCAAACCGCGCTTCACATCGAAATTCACGTAATGGTCGGGATCGATGCGGTTGATTTCATGAAAATGCTCGTAGAGTGAGAGCTCTTTCTCGTTCTGTGTAAGCATAGAAAATCCTTTCTCGATTCGCATATGATAGCGTATTCGGGGCTTTCGGTTAAATCTCAAAACCGGAATCCATTCCGGATTTGAGAGGCTATAACGACCCTTGCAGCAAAAAGTCGAATACACCCATCGTGCGCACGCCCTTTTCATTACGCCACGGGACGATGTTATTGCGAACGATTATCAGCTTTTCGAAGGAATCGCCAATGCTGGTCAGCGGTCGTTCTTCCTGCATTCTCTTTCTATCGTCGGGCATGGCGAAAGCGCATTGGATGTAGATTATTTCGCTTCCTTTTGAAGCTACGAAGTCCACTTCTTGGGACTTGCGTTTCCGTTCTCCATCTACATTCTCATTCAGCGCAATTTGGCCAACATCAACGTTATAACCACGCACCCGTAATTCAAGATACACGATGTTTTCCATGATGTGGTTTTCTTCTTGCTGCCTGAAATTCAAAATGGAGTTTCTCAGACCGACATCCTCGGCATAATATTTTGAGTTTCCCCCGATATACTTCCGCCCTTTCACATCAAAACGTTTCGCCTGCTCAAAGAGAAACGCATCTTCGAGGTAGTCGATGTATTTCTTGACCGTTTTGTCAGTGAGGCGCTCATTGGTTTTACTGGAAAACGTATCGGCAATCTTCTTGAAGCTCGTCAACGATCCAACTGACGAGGAAAGCACCTCAACGAGGGTTTCAAGTGTTTGAGAATGCCGAATGGAATTTCTCTCACATATGTCGGTGAGATAGACCTTACGATGAAGATTGTTGAGATACTCTATTTTCAATTCGTCTTCCTGCATAGAGGCGATTTGGGGCATCCCTCCAAATGTGACATAGTCGCGCCAGTCCTCCTCGACACTATTGCCGAGCGCGGCGTGAAACTCCGAGAACATAAGAGGACGTACGCGAACTTCGTCACCACGTCCGCGAAACTCGGTCAGAATATCGCTCGAGAGAAAACGCGAGTTGCTTCCCGTTACATACACATCGGCATTGCCGAGATGAATCAAACTGTTGACAACTTCGGGAAAGTTGCTTACGAGCTGGATCTCGTCAAGGAAGACGTAATGCATCTGCTTATCGGCCATGCGCGATTCGATATAGTTGAACAGGGGAAGCGCTTCCCGAAGACGAGCGTTACGAATGTCGTCTAATGCGATATTAATAATATGATCGCTATCGACGCCCTGGGCTAAAAGCCATTCTCGATAGAGAACATTCAGCAAATAGGATTTTCCGCAACGTCTTATTCCCGTTATGATCTTCGCCATCCCGTTTTCGCGGCGTTTTATGAGCTTGTCCACATAGAGGGGGCGTGCGATTTGCATAGCTACTCCGACTTTTCTGCCATATTGCTAAAATTTCGGAATTTATTATATATAAAGCGGAAGTCTCTTCGTTCTCTATTCCGAGATATGTGCTATTTCATCATCTTTTCGGAATAGACGAAATACTGTATATAGGGCGAACATGAAAAACATGGAGTTCTTCCTTGAGGAATCGTGCCAAGTCGTATGGATGGTTTGGGCTGTTGCGCACGGACGGGAAAGTTTGGCTTTCGTAGATTTTTCATACTTTCATCCCCATTACATACTATAAAAGATACTTTTGTATTAAATCCCCCAAACGGGGAAGGCCCATACGCTCTTGCTCAGGGGCAACGCGTCTTCCGCCATGCACACAATAGTGCCGGTGCCTATGCACCGCCTCATCGAATCAAGACCTTCTGGCGCATCGTCCCTGCTCACGGGATTGAGCGCGTGGAAGTTCTTCGCTGCGGAAAGGGTCGGCGATGCGGTCTTCTTCACCTCAACGGGATAGAGCGTCTGGTTCTGCTCCAGAAGAAGGTCAATTTCCTTTTTATCGTTGTTCCTGAAAAAATGAATCGGCGGTTTCTTGCCGGCATTTATGAAGCTTTTGGCAATCTCATCGAAGGCATAGGTCTCGAAGATTTGCCCGCTCATGGCTCCCAATTCCAGTGTTTGCGCATTCGACCAGCCGGTAAGATAGGCCGCCAAACCCGTATCCATAAAGTGCATGATGGGTTGCTTGCTGAGCCGTTTCAAAAGGTTATTGGCATAAGGCGGCACGATTTTCACCAGATAGGTGCTTACCAACAACGAGAGCCACGATTTCGCCGTCTTCTCATCAATGTCTGCCAAACGCGCCAGTTCGCTGTAGACGACGGGTCGCGCCGTAAGGGCGGCAGCAGCCGCTATGAATCGACGGAATTTAGACTCGTCTGCGACCTGAGAGAGATCGCGAATGTCGCGCATGATGTAGGTATCAAGATAGGACTCATAACCGCCCGACCGAAGATCTTCGGGAAGATTGCGTATCCCGGGAAATGAGCCGGAGAATATCGTCTCAAATAACGCGGCAACGTTCACGGGCTCCCTCAGCGCGACTCGCTCCTTGAAATAGTGAGGTTCGGGCATAAACGGGACGGAGGGGATGCCGGTGATTTCCGCTTGCGAAAGACCGAGCATCTCGACAATGCCGACCCTGCCCGCCAATGATTCAGATACGTGTTTCATGAGATGCAGCGGCTGAGAACCGGTGAGCCAGACGAGGCCAAGTTCGTCGGTCTTGTCAAGCAATATCTTGAGATGCGGCAGCAGTTCAGGAGCCTTCTGAATTTCATCAATGAGGATTGGAGTCCCATAGCGCTGCAGGAATAGTGCGGGATCAGATTCGGCCGCCAACCGGAGAGCGGTGTTGTCCATCGTGACATAGGCACGCTCGACACCCCGCTCCCGCTCCCTTTCCATCAGGTGTTTGAGCATGGTGGTCTTTCCCACTTGGCGTGGGCCGGTAACAAGAACGGCCTTGAAGTGCTGCGAATATCGAAGAACCACCGATTCAAGGGCACGGGGAATATAGGTTTCCATGGGCTCTCATTTCTCTCAAAACCGGAATCAATTCCGGATTTGAGAGATTATAGCAACTCTTTCCAAGGAATGCCGAGGTTCATCCTGCAAATACGAACCTCGCTGTGAAGCGTTGTTCCTTCGATATTCCGAGATCCCTCCGATTTTGCACATTTTTTGGAATATAAAACGAAATACAATCAGGTGCGATTCTCGAACGTGGGGCGCATGGATGGGTTGCGTACGAACGTTGCCGTTATTCGAGGTTTTCGCAAAATCTTTCAAGTTTGATTTGACAGAGCACGGGCGACCTGCCAAAATGACGGGTGCTGTTTCAGTGCGCCGTTACCTCAGCTGGATAGAGGGACTGACTACGAATCAGTACGTCGGG
>CANQTB010000065.1 GCA_947626665.1 uncultured Eggerthellaceae bacterium | reverse complement strand
GCCTTACGACCACTACGAGGAACTGCGCAACCGTCTGCGTGTTTGTGCCGATAATTTCCCGCACCTTTTCAAGATCGCTGTTATCGAGAGCAGTCTGAAGCTCGGCACGTGCGGCGATCAACTCGCTTGAAGTTTGGGAAAGGATGGCCGCAGTGCTGGAAAGCGACGCGCTTACCTCCTCGAGGTTCTGCGCGAGGGAGTTCGACGAAAGCGCCATGTTCTGCGAGGTGGAATCGAGGTCGTCTGAAAGCCTCGTTACGGTAGAGGATATCGAAGCAAGCTGAGAGGCAAGCTGGGCGGAATTGTTCTGGAGCGTAGAGCTCGCCTCGTTATGGAGCGCATCGATGCTTGCCTTCGCCTGCGCGATTTCGCCCTCAATCTCCGTCCGTGCCGTTTCAGCCTCAGCAGCGCCTTGCGAAATGTCGTCTTTCGCATTGGCGATACTCGCCTGAAGGCTCTTCAACGAAGCGATCACTTGGTTGATCGACGAGAGCGCGGGGCTTGCGGGATCGATACGTGCTATGTCGTCGCGGATCGTCTCATAGGCGCTGATAAGGCCCCCGATATCCTCCGAAGCGTCATCAAGCGCGCTTTCCGCCGCAGAAGGCACCTCGCTTAGTTCGTCCAGTGCGTTGTTAACCGAACCTTCCAAAGCGGTAAGCGCAGCGCTTGCATCCGCAAAAACCTGATTCGTCAGCTCGGATGAGGCATTGAGCGCTTGTATTCCCTCGTCGATGCCATTTTGGGCAGACGTGAGAAGCGGGCCAACCGAAGAGCTCGTCGAAGTGGCGTCATCCAAGATGGAAGACGTTGCCCGCGCAAGTCCCGCGGATGATTGCGAAAGAGAGCTGAGCGCCTGCACTTCGCTCGTTGCAGCGAGAAGCCCATCGATGATTTCGCCAAGTTGTTCGTCCAAGGCCTTCCCGTAATTGGCGATCCCTTCCCCATTGAGAAATGACACGAGGTTCGAAGAGGTGGAAAGCGCCACCTCGCTCACCGTTTTCGTGAACGTACGGTCGATCTCTACCTGAAGATCATCGGCGCCTTCTTCCGTCAAGCGGGGCGCGACGGCGTTTTCCTTCTGGTTGGTGTAATAATCGATTGTCGCCTTCTTGATATCGCCCTCTCCCTCTCCGCTGAATACCGAGATGAGGTGGGCGCTGAAGTCTTTCGGAATGACGATGGCCGCATAGTATTCCGCCGATCTCACCCCTTCGATCGCATCATCCTCGGTGGTAAACACCCAATCGAACTGGTCATTTGCACGAAGTGACGAGATGATTTCCTCGCCGGCGTTCAGGCGCGTTGGCATGAGCGCGCTTTCATAGCCCTCGTCAGAATTCGCCACCGCCACTTGGAGGTTGCCCGTGTTCTCGTAGGGCGACCAGAAGGCGAGAAGGCTGAACCACGCGTAAAGCGGCGGGATGAGCACGAGGCCAACGACGACAATCGCCGCAATCACATTGCCGCGCAGGCTCTTGAGATCTTCGAGGAAAAGGCGCCCGATGTTATGCATGGTCGCTCCCCTCTCCATCGGATTCGTCGTTTTCAAGCAGCAGCTTCGCCTCCGGCGTTTCCGTTTCGGTTGCCCACTCTTCCTCGGGTGCAGCGCTATCGGCGGGGGCCTCCCCTTCCCAATCCTCGCCTTCCTCGGGCGCAGCGCTATCGGAAAATGCACCGGCGCTGTCGTCACCGTCGACGTATTGCGCCTCGTCCACGTGCTGCTTCATCACCGCTGCCGACATGCCGCTGATCTCCAGCTGATAGCCAAACGAGGTATTGAGATATTCCACGATGATGAGATAGCCTCCCACAAGGAAAATGCCAGCCACCATGCACACGAGCAGCACAACTTTCACCTCGTTATCCGCATCCACCGCGAGTGCGAGCGCAAGCGTGGCAGCAAGGAGCAGCCCTACCGCCGCCCAGCCAACGCGAATGAGCCGCGGATAGTTTTTGCGGAAACGGGAAACCCTCTGCGTGAGCGCCTCGCGAAACGCCTCAACGTCCAGAAGAGCGCGAAGCATCGTGCGAAGACGGAAGCGCTCGCGCAGCGTGCCGGGCGCCTCGCAAATGAAGAGGTTCGTCTGCGAGAGCTTCCGATCGAAGAGCGCGTTCACATTAAAAGCGTAACGCCCAACCACAAGGCCGAAGACGAGCGCAATGACAAGGAACGGAACAAGCGCCGCCAAGTCCATCGCATAATGACCATCATACATGCCCCCGATTGCCTCGCGCATCGCATCGATGCTATAGGTGAAGGGAAGAAACGGATGGATCGCTTGGAAAAATGGCGGCATCATTTCTACGGGATATTCGCCCGACGAACCCGGAATCTGCATGATCAGCAGGATAACGCCGATGGCGCGCCCGAGATGGCGCATCGTGAACACGAGGGCATACATGATGTTGACGTCGACAAACACCGTGACCAAGCCCGCAAAGATGAAGGCAGCGGGATTTTCGCATTGAATTCCCAAAACAAGATCGCCAACACAAACGATAAGCCCCTGGATGATCCCAAGCAACATAAACAGAAGCCAGCGTCCCAGATAGGCCTGCGTCACATTGAAACGACCGAGACCCTTCGGATCCACCCAGAGATGGATGATCGCCACAAGGATGAAGCCAGCCACCCAGAGGGCGAGGTTGGTGTAGAACGGCGCGACTCCCGATCCGTAGTTCTTCACAGGATAGACATCGACGGTTTTCAGTTCCACGGGCGACGACATGAAGCTCCCAACCTCGCTTGGCGATAAATCGAGGTACTCAGAAAGGCTTTTTACCGACTGCGAATCCTGAAGGGCCTTAAGATCGGTCAGCGAGTTCTCGAGATTCTTTGTCACCGTACCGAGGGAATCGGTAGCGAAGGTGATCGTCTGCTGGGCTTGGGTTATCGTCAGCGAGAGAGCGTCAAGCGTCTGCTGGCCCTGTGTTATGTCGGGCTCGAGCGCTGTCGTCACGCCCTTGAGAATGCCAATGGCAGTCGAAAAATCATCGAGACTCTTCTCCACCGCCGGCAAAATGTTTTTCTGCAAATCGCTCGCAAGCGAAGATATCTCGCTTGCCGCCGCTTGCGCCTCGTCGTTTATCTGCGTGGCAGCTGCCACCGCCGCTGAGGCCGCCTGCCCCACGCGGGAGGAAAGTGTTTGCAGCGCCGCCACCGTTTGCTCAAGGTTTTCGTTTTCGCTTTGAAGCTCGGCAACAATCGAGGCGATCTCCGGATGCGTTTGCGCGTAGGGTTCCAGCTCGTCGATGATGGATTGGTTCTCTGCCAAGATCTTCTGCGCATCGGAAAGCGCCGCATTGATCGCGCTTTCCCCCGCCGCAAGCTTTGCGCTTGCCGAAGCGATCGCAATGTTCGCCTGTGCCGCGGCTGCGCTCACCTCCGAAGCAGCCGACGTTGCATCGCTCGCGATCTTGTCGCCATAGGTTCCCACCTCGTCACGCATCGAGCTTAAGGTTTGCTGGGCATCCCCGAGCGACGAGACAAGCTGCGGCAACGCATCGCCAAGCGTGGAAAGCGTCACCTGTGCATCGCTTAACGATGCCTGCACCGCATCGAAGGTCGGTGCTGTATCGCTGAGCGTTTGCTGCGTTTGCCCAATGGCGTCGCGGGCGTTTTCCACCCCGCGCGTAAGAGAGCCCGCGGCATCGGAAGAGTCGCTCTCCACCTCGCCGCCGACCTTTTGCGTTATCGTCATCACGGCCTTGCTCACCGTTTCAACAAAGGAGGCGTTGATCTGGTTCTCGATGGTGTTTGCCCCCGTGTCGGTGATCTTCGGGACGACGGCAGAAATCTTCTCGTTCACATAGTAATCAAGCACGGGACGCGTGAACTTCCCGCTGAACACGCTGAGAAAATCGGCGCTGAAATGCTCGGGGATCACGATTGCCGCATAGTATTTGCCCGATTCGACGCCATCCATTGCCTCATCTTCGCTGACAAACTCCCAGCCAAGGTTGTGGTCTTCGTGCAGCTCATCGACCACTTCCTTGCCGACGTCGATCTTTCCCGCAAGGTCGCTTTCCGCACCCTCATCAAGATTTGCCACCGCCACCTTGATGGAGTTGGTGTTTTGATACGGATCCCAATTGGCAGCGATGGTGTACCACGCATAAAGCGACGGCATGAGGCATACGCCAAGCACGACGATCGTGGCGAGCGGATTGCGCAAAAGGCCTAACAGATCGCGCCGAAAGATCTCGAAAATCATATGCATGTTTTCCCTCAGCTTCATACGAAAAGTGTAGCCGTTATCCGCTCGCGTTGCCCAAGATCATCCAATCCGATACCCTGCTGCTATCTGCCCCTCCCCGTTGCCCTTCTCCGTTGCCCTTCTCCGTTGCCCTTCTCCGTTGCCTGCGCCCGCAGCGATAAACGGGAGCACAAGTACGTAACTGCTCTGTTACAATAAAGCGGTATTTTCTCGTATGGCGCCTCGCATGGGCGCCCTTACCCGAAACATATCGAGAGGAGACCTATGGATCCCATTAACGAGATGCTTGTCAGCGTGACAGGCCAGATCGACGATTTCATGTACACTTGGATTTTGGTGTTTCTGCTCGTCGCGGTTGGCATCTATTTCACCGTGCGGACGAAATTCGTGCAGATCCGCTACATCAAGGACATGTTCAAGAACATCACCGAGAAGAAGCACGTAGAGGGAGAGCATTCCATCTCGAGCTTCCAAGCGATGATGGTCTCCACCGCCTCCCGCGTAGGAACCGGAAACATCGCCGGCATCGCCACCGCCGTGGCGACGGGCGGCCCGGGCGCTGTCTTCTGGATGTGGCTCATGTGCATCATCGGCGCCGCCTCAGCGTTCGTGGAATCCACGCTCGCGCAGATTTGGAAAGTCAAGGCGGGCGGCGGCGAGTTCCGCGGCGGCCCTGCCTACTACATCCAGCAGGCGCTGCATTCACGTGGCCTCGGCATCGTGTTCGCGATCGCCCTCATCCTCTGCTTCGCCTTCGGGTTCAATGGGCTGCAGGCCTTCAATATGACCTCCTCGCTTGAGTATTACATCCCCGATTACGCCACCAACGGCGTGGCGATCGGCGTCGGCATCGCACTCGTCGCGTTCACCGCCTTCGTCATCTTCGGCGGCACGCACCTTATCAGCGTGATCTCCTCCATCATCGTCCCCATCATGGCAATCGCCTACATTCTTCTTGCCATCTGGACCACCATCACCAACCTCGGCGAGATACCTGAGATCTTCGCCCTCATCTTCGAATCGGCCTTCGACTTCCAGTCGATCGCAGGCGGCTTCGCCGGTTCGGTCATCATGCTTGGCATCAAGCGCGGTCTGTTCTCCAACGAGGCCGGCATGGGTTCCGCCCCGAACGCCGCTGCAACCGCTTCGGTCTCCCACCCCGTAAAGCAAGGCCTCATCCAGAGCCTTTCGGTGTATATCGACACCCTGCTCATCTGCTCTTGCTCCGCCATCATGGTGCTGGTGTTCTGGGTGCAGAACGGCGGTCCTGCCTATAACGCCGCAGGTGAGGTGATCAACGGCATGCAATTCGTGCAGCTCGCCGTTGCGAATTCCGTCGGCGAATGGGGCATCCACTTCATCACGTTCGCAATCTTCGCCTTTGCGTTCTCAAGCATCATCGGCAACTACTTCTATGCGGAAAGCAACATCCGCTTCATCAAGGACAACAAGGTTGTCCTCACGGTCTTCCGCATCTTCTGCCTCGCCGTTGTTATGTACGGCTGCCTGAACAGCTTCGATCTTGCGTGGAACTTGGCGGATATCTTCATGGGCTTTATGGCGATCATCAACCTCGTCGTGATCTTCATCCTTGGGAAATGGGCCATCAAGGCACTCGACGATTACACGCGCCAGCGCAAAGCCGGCATGAACCCCGTGTTCATCGCCGAGAACATCCCCGGCATGCCGGCGACCGAGTGCTGGCACCTGGACGAGCTGAAGGACATCGGGCCGCAACCGGTGAAGGAGTTCCTTGAGGAGGCCATCGACCTTGGGGAGCCGGTGCATCTGCGGTAGCGTCCTCGCTTGAAGGTCTATCGGCTCCATTGGCAATCAAAGGGGCTGTATCGGAAGTGATTCTGATACAGCCCCTATTTTTTGCGCAGGCAAAAGCCTTGTTGCTGATGAGTTTGGAAGGAAAACGCGCAAACGAATGCAACTTTCCAAACCGCGATTTTTTCGTTCAATTCTGCAAGGTAGCAACAAACCTATTTTCACTCGCACGTATCGTGCCCCGGATGACGCTTCTTAATTATCGTGCCCCGTATGACGAATCCTAAATGGCGGCGCGCAGCGCCTTTGTGAGCTGATCGGTGCATGAGGTGCCCTTTTTCCCGCAGGTGTTTCCCTCGAGCAGCTCGATGACGGTTTCAACGGGCATGCCCTTCAAAAGCTTCGAGATCGCCTGCAAGTTGCCCGGGCAGCCGCCTGTGAACTCCACGGATTCAAGCGTTTTTCCATCGTCGGACAGTTCGAAATCAATGCGCTTCGCGCAAACTCCCTGCGGCACATAGCTGTATGTCATATTCCTCTTCCCCTTTCTTATCTCGAATATTTTTGCATAGTGCACCAAAAAGGAAACGCCAAAAAGCGAAATACACACAATGATGCACCGATATCAGCATTCCGAATGCGCAATGATCGTAAGTTAAGCCATTGCCGTAACGGCGAAAATCGAGGAAACGAAGATGCTCTAGATGCCTAACGGCACCTCAGAAACGCTCCTGCGCAAGCAAAGGGAATAATTCTGCTTCGGGTGCTGAGTGTCTACGAGAGACACGAAACAGACCCGTCAAGGAAGCTTGGCGGGTCTGCACATCTTAAGGTCTATGACCTCATAACATGTTCGGCAATAACACATTCAAAAAGATCTGTCTTAGCCTCCGTCAAAACATCAAGTCTTCAGGAAACCTTGGCACCTCCCCCTTAGGAAACCGTTGAGGGCGAGATGCCGTGATTGCCACGCTCTCCCGTGCGGATACGCACAACCTCATCGACGGGGAAGATGAAGATCTTGCCATCGCCCACTTCGCCCGTGCGCGTGGTTTCGCAGATGAGATCGACAAGCGCATCGACACGTTCGTCCTCCACGACGATCTCGAACTTCACCTTCGGCACCATGTTCAGCAGCACCTCGGTGCCGCGATAATATTCCTTCCAGCCATGCTGGCTTCCGCAGCCATTCACCTGCGAGATCGTCATACCCGAAACGTTGGCGGCAAAGAGCGCATCTTTGAGCGGCTCCAGCTTTTCCGGGCGGACGATAGCTGATATTTTTTTCATGAGAAACTCCTCTTATTCATGATCGAATTCTTGCCGTACATCGCATTCGCCTCTATCGGCTAAGCTCCCCTTAGTCGAGGCCGATGAATGCCGGATAGGCGCTTTCGCCGTGTGCCGCCACATCGAGGCCTTGCGCTTCCTCGTCCTCGCTCACGCGGAGGCTTCCCTTGAAGAACGCCTTGATGATGATACCAAGAACAAGGTCGGCGATGGCAACAAAGGCGATCGTCACGAGGATGCCGAGAATCTGCGAGCCCAGAAGCGAAGGATCGCCCGTGTAGAACAGCCCGCCATGGTCGGTCCACGAAAGAGCGGGAACGCAGAACAGGCCCGTTAGGATGCCGCCCACAATGCCGCCCACGCAATGGCAGCCAAAGGCATCGAGCGCATCGTCGTAACCGATCTTCTTCTTGCAAACCGAGATAGCGAAATAGCAGCAGGGCGAGACGATAAAGCCCATGATGACCGCGGCCCACGGCTCGACAAAGCCCGCCGCCGGCGTGATGACGACGAGCCCTGCCACAAGGCCCGTGCAGGCGCCGACGAGCGTCGGTTTGCCCACCTTCACGCGTTCGATGATCATCCACGAGAGAAGCCCGGCAGCCGAGGCGGCAACGGTGTTCACCAACGCAAGCCCCGCCACGCCGTCGGCGGCGAACTCAGAGCCGGCATTGAAGCCGAACCATCCGAACCACAACAGCGTCGCACCTAAGGCCACGAAGGGCACGTTATGCGGACGATAGCTCATCATGCCGAAGCCCTTGCGTGTGCCCAAAAGGAGACAGAGCACAAGCCCCGTGAGGCCCGAGCTGATGTGCACGACGTCGCCGCCCGCGAAGTCGAGCGCGCCGATCATATCGCCGATGAACGAGCCATCGCCTCCCCATACCATATGCGCAAGCGGCGCATATACCACGATGACCCAGATGGTCACAAAGGCGCAGATGGCCCCGAACTTCATTCTTCCAGCAACGGCGCCCGTGATGATCGCGGTCGTGATCATGGCAAACGCCATCTGAAACACTATGTCGATGATCGCAGGATAGGTGGCGCCTATCTCAGGATCTACGGCGATCGCTCCCTGCTCGGCAACCACCGTATAGGCCGTCGGCACGCCGGCCGCCTCCGCGATCATGTCGTTTGTGGCTGTGAGGCAACCGATTTGATCGAAGCCGCCGAAGAATGGAATCGAACCGTCGCCGCCATAGGCGAACGACCATCCGCAGATGACCCATGCGACACCCACTACGCCGATCACCATAAAGGTCATGATCATGGTGTTCACCACGTTCTTGCGCCGTGAGAGACCTCCATAGAAAAACGCCAAGCCAGGCGTCATAAGCAACACGAGCATCGCACAGATGATCATGAAACCTGTCGACCCTGTATCAATCATGCTTTCCTCCTACAATTGTGCTTTTGATCCGTTTCTGCGCGATCGCCTGCCATCCGCATGCTGCGCTGGCGGCGAACTCGCTCTTCCATCATGACCCAAGATTCGACAAGCACCTCCCCTGATCATGCGGTCGTAACATCCCGAATAAGAGGTTTTAACACACCGGAATTTGCGCTGTTACACACCCGAAACACCCCCTCTTTGCCCCGCTATGCCCTTGCTGCGCCCTCTGTTGCGCTAGACTATTTCGTGCAGCAACGAGAAGAGGAGCGATGATGATTGTTGAATTTATCCCAGTGAAAACCGCCGATGATCAGCGCAAGCTTGCGACGATGGCGCACGAGATCTGGCACGAGTATTGGCCGGCGCACATCGGCATGGCGCAAACTGACTATATGGTCGAGAAATTCCAGAGCCTTGAGGCGATCAAGCGCGATATGGCCGAAAATGATTACGAATACTGGTTCCTTGCCGCAGGCGATGCCGAACCCGCCATTCCCGCCGAGGAAGGGAAACGCGCGGCTCACATCATCGGCTACACCGGCGGGCACATCGAGTCCGAGACGAACCGCTTCTTCATCTCGAAGATCTATCTGTTCTTACGCGAGCGAGGCCATGGCTACGCTTCCGAGGTCATCAAATTCTACGACCGTCTCTGCCGTGATCGCGGCTTAAAAGGCTCCTACCTCACGGTGAACAAGCATAACGATCAAGCGATCGAGGTCTATCGGGCGAAAGGCTTCAAAACCATCGATGCGGTGGAAACCGATATCGGAGGCGGCTTCATCATGGACGACTTCATCATGGAAAAGCTCGTCGATTAGGCAAGCGTCGCCGGTGCCGAAGACGTGATGGCCGAAAAAGATGAGCAAATGTCAAACGGCAAGATTCTCTCGAATGGTCTCGGCAATGCCGGGACCATCGAGTTTGAGGTCCCGAAGCAAAAGATCCGTCTTGCCCTGCGCAACGAACGTATCGGGGATGCCGCAAACGACAACGGGCGTCGTCAAACGAAGGCGGACCATCGCC
>CANQTB010000064.1 GCA_947626665.1 uncultured Eggerthellaceae bacterium | reverse complement strand
GGTCGGGACGATAGGATTCGAACCTACGACATCCTGCTCCCAAAGCAGGCGCGCTACCAGACTGCGCCACGTCCCGACTCATACCCAGCGGTCGCTCGAAACGACGAAGAATAACGTTCTGTCGCACCAAACTGCCAAACGACACAGAAGCCAAGCGCGACAAACGGCTCACGCATTATACGTCAGTCAAGCTCGCGCTTCAACGCACGAAGCGCATTTCCCCGATGCGAAATCGCGTTTTTCTCCGTCTGCGACACCTCGGCAAGGGTCTTTTCGCCATGAAACTCATCGGGATAGAAAAGCGGATCATAGCCGAAACCCTCGTCTCCCCGCTCGTCATAGCCGATGCGTCCCTCGATAGTGCCGCGTGCCACGTGCTTTGCGCCATCCTCCTCGATGAACACGAGCGTGCAAACAAAGCGCGCCGTACGCTTGTCGTCGGGCACGTCGGCCATCTCGCGGAGAAGTTTTTTATTGTTCGCGGAATCGATGGGAAGCCCTTCGGCGGTGAGGCCTGTTTGCGCATCGATCTCGTCTTCGGCATAGCGCGCCGAATATACTCCCGGCGCTCCGTCAAGCGCATCCACCTCAAGCCCCGAGTCATCAGCGAGCGCCGCGAGACCGCCGCTCGCCTCACGCGCCGCCATGGCCTTAATAAGCGCATTCCCCTCAAAGGTGTTGGCGTCCTCATCAGGTTCAGAGTGAATTCCCAGCTCGCGTAGGGTTTTGAACTCCCAGCCTTCGAAATTGAGCGCCGTGGAAATCTCAGAAACTTTATGGGCGTTATTCGTCGCCAAAACAATGGTGCGCACAGCAGCTTGCCGCTCGGTCATTCTTCCTCCCCAAAAGGCGCATCAAGATCAACATGCGCAACGTTTTCCATCCGCCACCCAAGAACACGGCTGCCGAACCGCATGAATTCGGAAAGATCGCTTCCCGTTGTGAAGAAACGAAACGTTGGGTTGTCGGCGGTTGACGCCTCCCCTCGCCTCTCAAGCGTCTCGGCAACGTCTCGCGCGGTTTCCTTCGCCGAAGAAATCAACGTCACCTCATGACCCACGGTCGAGCCGATGAGCGCCTTTAAAAGCGGGTAATGCGTGCAACCCAACACAAGCGTATCGATGCCACAACGTCGCAGCGGCTCAAGGTATTCACGTGCGATCTCCTCGAACTCGGGACGCACATAAACCTTTGAGGCCTCCGCCATGAAACTTTCAAGCGGTCCTTCGGCCATACGCACGCCCATCTCGGCAATTTCAACGAAGCGCGGCGCCGCCACCGAAAACACCGTGATTCCCGCATCGATGGCGCGAATCGCCTCCGAGTAAGCATTCGACGAAATCGTCGCGTTCGTTCCAATCACACCGATACGGCGGTTGCGCGTCGTGTAGGCGGCGGCTCGCGAGCCGGGCTCGACAACGCCGATCACCGGCACATCAAAAGTTTGCTGAGCGTGAGCGAGCCCCGCCGCCGTCGCTGTGTTGCAGGCGATCACGATGAGCTTCGCGCCTTGCGCGATCAGAAAGCGGCAGATCTGCTGAACGAAACCATCTACCTCGTCAAGATCACGAGGACCATAGGGGCAACGAGCCGTATCGCCCACATAAACGATGCTCTCGTTCGGAAGCTCGCGCGTTATCTCGCGTAAAACGGTGAGCCCGCCATAGCCGGAATCGAAGATACCGATAGGAGCATCGGGGTTCGGCTGAGAAGATTGAAGCGTTTTATCGATTGTCATAGCGAAGCGAGCCTGCCGTCTATCCTACCAATGCGTTACTACCACGTCGCCCACTTGGATGACGCCATAGAGCTCCTGCGCCTTAGACGGTGGTAGATTCACGCAACCATGGCTTCCACCATAGGTGTAGTAGTCGGTACCGAATCCGGAAGAAGGCTGCCAATCGGCATCGTGAAACCCGACGGAGTTGCCCTTGAAAGGCATCCACCACGCAACCGGCGTTTCGTAGTCTTTCTCGCCGTTGGGCTTGTAACCGATGAGTTTGACGTTTCGGCCTTTGTCGTTGAGATCCCACACGCCTGTCGGAGTCGCGCGCTCAGAGGTAGGCATCCCTGAGATAATGCCGCTTTCCCAAATGATGTTGCCATTATCATCGTAAAAGCGCGCATACTGCGAACTGAGGTCGACATCGACATAGCGATTGCCCCAGTCTTTCTGGCCATTGCCGCCGATCGCACGTGCCTTTGAAAACGTCGGTACCGAAAGAGGTTCGGTGTTTGCCGCCAAAACGGAATCACGCACCGCGGTAAAGAGACCCTCGCTATCGATGTTCCACCCATAGTCGCCACCCGAAATCGTCACGACTTTGCCATCGGGACGCGTGTAAGTGCGCTCAGAGCCGATCGAATCATAGGTCCCTTTGATGTTGTTCGCCCAATCATGAATGCCATTCTCGTCCAAGGTGAACGTCAGGTCGTCATTAACGCCGATCCATGGCCCCACCGTATTGGGCTCAAGGTTGCAAAGAAGCGAATCGCCCATCCAAACCTCGGGATTCGCCTTCGCCATAGCGTTCGCCTGGCTCTGCGCATCGATGAGCTGAGGATCGGTGGACACAACGGCTGGGATCATCAGCGCATCTTCGGTGATATGGATGCGTGAGGGCATATTGTCGACAAGGGCATCGGAAACTTGTTGTGTCACGCGCCCGGCATCGAGCGCCGTTCCATACACCTCCGACTTGATTGAGAACTCCTGATCAGCGGCATTATAAGAAATCGTCGCATTTATCGGAGCGATGCTTTCTTGGTTGAACTCATCGACGCCTTCGGTGATTTTTGCCAAAAGCTGTTCCGTGTCGACTTTGGTCTGGAGACGCGCCGTTTCATCGTGAGGTTGAAACACCTGATAGGGCCATTCCCATGGATTGATTGATTCCATCATACCCTGCGCGATCTCTTCACCGTTCAACCCAACGCCCGATTCCTTCGCGCGCAGTGTCATCTCAAGACCCTGACCACTGATCGTAAAGGCATAGTCTTCCATCGTGTTATTAAGCATAAGGCCCACGTCATCAGGCGTTTTCATCGAGACATCGTAGCCCGATATCGTCGTGTTTGGATAAAGGTGTCCGCCGAAAAAGGAGACGCCAACGCCATAAACCACCATAAGACACGCCGCGACAATACCGCAAGCTATGCCTGCGACCTTCAATCCCCGATGCTTCCCCGCCTTTTTGTAGCCAAGCGAGAACGCGGTCATGGTAGACGTGTTCGCGGGGTCGGCGAGAGCTGCCTGCGGCATTGAGGAGGTCGTTGAGGGGCTTTGCGAAGACGATGACGCTTGATAGGAGTTTCGGTTGTTTTGAGTCTGAGGAATGGAGCCCGACAAGGCAGGTGAAGCTTGGTCGTTTCCGGTTTTGGTATGTTTCCCCTTGTGTGCTGCCATTATCCTGCGTTACTCCGAAATCCCCATTCGGTATTTTTTCGTTGGGCACATTTTACTCATTCGACGCGGCTTCGTCTCTTAAGAATCGACATTCCATAAGAGCGGCTCTGAATCGCCAAGAAATATTCAAAATGCTGAACAGGGGTTACGAACCGTCGTGTGTGCGCTGATAAGACAAAAGGCCGCAAGAAACGGAGCGAACATGTTACGAACCGTCATGCGTGCGCGTGCGCTGATAGTTCGCGAGATAGCCCGCAAACTGCCATGATGTGTCGGAATTACCACTGCGCCACGCCTTGTGGTCGATGATCGTGCTCTCGAAACCATAGTAGTTGTCGATGTAGGCGATCAGCTTATCAAGCGCCTCGAGCTGCGCCTCAGGATAACCACCCGACGCATGCACCATCTCGATGCCAACCGACCACGCGTTCATGGCATAGTCGGGCGCCCAGCTACCGATCGGCGACGCACCCCTCATATCATCGCGGCCGTCTTCCCAAATGCCATAGTAGCTGTTATGTCCTGCATCGCCATACCCCGCGTGGTGCGCGATGCGATCGAGCGGTACACACTGCCAGATGGAACCATCCTTGTTCACGATGAAATGCGAGGCGACGAGGTTGCCATTCGAAGCCCACCAATCGATGGTGTTCTCGGCACGCCCGTCCCCTTCCGTATCGTGCAGCACAATGTATTTCTGGTTTGCCGCAGGCTTTGGGCCATGGTCGAACACCGAGCGAATATCCTGATGGATCTCGATTTCGGAATACGTCACGGGGTTCAAGCGGAATTTCTGCGTGTCGTCCCCCACGAATTCCCAGAGGCAAAGCCGTGTGCCGTTTTGGCCGCTTGCATGAGAGGAAGTGACATAGACTTCTCCCGTCGCGCATTTCAGATAGAACCAACCATCACCCGACGGTATGAGCTTGAACCGCTCGGCGGTATTGCCCGATAAGGTCCAAATCTGCAAAGGCGTACCGTTCGCGCTTCCGAAATCGGTGGCATCTAAACCACTTCTCGAGCCCACGCGGCGGAGGGTATAGTAGCCGTCGCCCACATCGGTGAACACCCACTTCTGAGCGTCGGAATCGTTGCGATCGTAGAGTTGCACCGCGGCACCGTTTGCCGTCGATCCAGAGGCGACATCGATCGCCTTTCCGCCAAGAGCGTTCGTTAAAACAAAGCAGGAACCCGATTTCACGAGCTTCGCGGATTTAAAATCGAAGCACTGAGCACTGGTGTTGTTACGTTCGTACGTCCAAACATTGCAGCCGCTATACGAACCGCCACCTTTCACATCGAGCACCTTGCCCGTGCCGAGATTCTCCAGCTCACGATGGCCGCCTGAGATCAACGAGCATTTCCACTGGGTATTTGGCGCCGTACCGTCTCCGGCGATAACCGCAACGTTGTCTTCCGTGTCGGCAAGATAGTTACCCGAAAGCGCCGATTGAATGGTGATAACACCGTCAACGCCCTCCGCGTGCTTTACCTGAAACTTCTGAGCAAGAGAGCCATTTTTGTCATACAACTGCACGTTGGCACCGGAGGCGTAGGAAGCCCCTTCAACATCAAAAGCTACTGAGCCAGTGTAGCTCGGACTAATCTCATAAATTCCTTCAGCAGGACGCTCGTCGGCACGTTTCAAGATGAACTTCTGCGTAGCAGCGCCGTTCGGATAATAGGTCTGAATACGCGCGCCGTTTTTCGCTTGACCACCGCTCACATCAAGCACCATGCCAGTCGCTACGCTATAAATCGTGTAGGTGCCATCGTCGTTTTGGCAGATGACGAAACGCTGGTTTGGATTACTGGAACTGAGCGTCCATTGCTGCATGAGCGTGCCTGCAACGAGGTTTCCCCGAGTTACATCCAGCGCCTTATCAGAACCGAGACAGCGAATTGAGTAGGTGTTTCCTGAAGCCACTTCGATGCGAAAAACTTGAGCGGCTGTGCCATTATCTTTATAGAGCTGGATTTCGGCACCATCGTTGGGGGAGTTGCCCTTTACATCGAACACATAGTTTTCATCGCTCGAGAGACCGATGGTGTAGAGACCCTCGGCAATCTCAGAGCTCTCCGGAACGCTTGGTTGCACGGGCATAAAGAAGAAACGCTGAGCCGCGGTGCCATTATCCCTATAGAGCTGCAGGTTCGCACCATTCACCTCTTGCGCGCCCGAAACATCGAGTACGAAGTTCGGCTCTGCTCCCCAAGCGATCGTATACGAACCGTCTTCGTGGGCGGTAAGTATCCATGATTTATCGGCGTCCTCCGCCGTTTTCTGCTGGCAGACATTAACGCCGTTAGCAGGCAAACCAGCCGCAGCAATCACGCCCGCCTGCGTTTTGATAATCGCGTTTCCCGCATCGTCGTAGGAAAGGGTGAAACGCTGCGCGCTCGTCATATTCGAGGTGTAGAGTTGCAAATTTGCGCCTGGGGCTGACGAAGCGCCCGCGATGTCTAACACGAGAGTGTCCGAAAGCGCCGTGCGGATAAGATAGGTTCCCTCAGGCAGTTTCTCTCGCGCGGCGACAGATGCCGCGGCAACGTCTTGCGTCGCCTCATCGGCCCAAGCGAAAGAATACGATGCGCCATGCAAGCAGAGGGCTACACCCAACGCAGCGAAGAAGGCGACACACAGCCAAAGAGCCGAGAGGATCATTCGCTTTGAAATCAAGAGAAGTGAGCTTATCGCCGAAGTCGCGGCTGACGAATTGGCAGTAAACGATCCCCTATCGCGCCTCACCATGTCACCACCCCATCTTATGCCCTCCCGCGAGATACACGGGAGGGCGAATTTGTTTGGTGGAGGCGCGGAGAATCGAACTCCGGTCCACACTAAATCTTTGATCAGGCTCTACAGGCTTAGCCGACGATCGTATCTCGAAGCGCCCGAAGTTCACCGGCAGACGAAGACGCTTCCAGCCGGTTCAATCTTTTCTCAAGCCATACCGGCTACGTGCTTGAGAGCATTCCCCTCAGATGATGCCGAATCCCAGGTCGGGGAAATCCTGGGGCCGACAGCGAGGCACTACTAAGCGGCCATCGCGAGCGCCGGAGCGCTCTGAGTGTTGTTTTTGCCAATTAATTTTGACAGTACCCCTGTTTAGCGTGGCGAGGAGACCACGGCCTGCTCCTCATCGCGGACTTACCATGTCGAAACCAGTCGCCCCCGATAGCTAACTTCTTTCGTCAACGAAACACATCCCTTCTCCGGCGGGGTTTCCCTCGACAAAAGGAAATTCATTCTAGCACCTGAACGCGGTGCGATGTCAAGATATTAGAGCCGCTTAGCCGACTTAGCCGACACTTTCACTTCGCTTGACGATGCGCTTTTGCGTTGGTGAATCGTCGAGCGACCACACGAGCGCCCGCGGAGCGCCGACTAACGACGACGCCCCTTCTTCGGTTTCAAGAAACTCAGCGTATCGGAGATGTCGTCGAAGGCGTCTTTCAGCTCGCCGACAACTTCCGCGCCATCTTGAGCAATAGCCTTCAGATCACCGGCAAACGCCTTCACCTCTTCCTTAGAGATGCGCGTGCCGCTGGCGGCGGCATTCGCCTTCGCATCCGAAACCGCCTTGCCCATTTTGTCTTTATTAAGCGCATCGGCGATTTCATCCTCGTCTTCGTCGGCGTAGTAATATTCCACTTCGTTGCCGTCTTCATCGAGGATCACGAAGCCGATTTCGTTGCCATCCTCGTCTTCGAGATAGGCCTCGATGTCGTCTTCGTCGATTTCCATCTCAACGACCTCATCGCGCAAATCTTCGCGATCGATCACGTGAAAGCCCTCGCCGCCTTCAGCCTCCGCAAGTTCCTCGTCGGTCAACGCCTCTTCGGCAGACTCTTCCCGCCAACCGTTGTAGTCCGACTCGTCAGAGGTCATGAAGTTCTCATAAGCATGTTCGTAGTCCTCTTCGGTGGCGTCTTCATCGAAGAGCTGATCGTCATCGCTTTCATAATCTTCAAGCTCAGACTCCTGATCGATCAGCTCGGCTTCCGTTTCGCCGCTTTCCTCAAGTTGTTCCAGCTCGTCGTCTAAGCTCATGACGTTCCTTCCCTTCAGACATGTTCGTCGTCATTACCGATAAGTGCGTTCTTTAAGCGCCCGATCAATCTCGCGTTTCGTGTCGCGCTCTTTCATCGCTGAGCGCTTATCATAGAGTTTTTTGCCGCGCGCCACCGCAAGTTCCACCTTAACGAGGCCGTTTTCTTTGAAATACATGCGCAAAGGCACAAGCGTCATGCCCTTTTCCGCCACTTTCTGTTGCAGGAAACGGATTTGGTTCTTGTGGAGCAGCAGCTTGCGGCGCCTGTCCGGATCCACGTTATTGATGTTTCCCTGCGAAAACGGCGCGATATGCACGTTGTTCAGCCACACCTCGCCATCGCGAATAAGTGCGAAGCAGTCGGTGAGCTGGCAGTGGTTCTCACGGAGCGAACGCACCTCCGTACCCGTAAGCTCAATGCCCGCCTCGAAAGTTTCGAGGATCTCGTACTCGTGAAAGGCGCGGCGGTTTTTCGCGATCGTTTTCTCTTCGCGCTTCAACGCGTGCTCCGTACCGTTAAACCTCTTTGCCGATGCCGTCGATCTCGGTCTTCTCAAGCGCTTCGGCAGCCGGCTCATAAACCGTCGTCACATCGTCCATGGCACGCGCCTCTTTCGCGGCGCTGGCATTTGCATCGAGACCGCTCTCCCCCGCGGCAACCATGCCATCTTCCGTCGCTTGCTCATAAGCGCGATCGCGCTTTTCCTCAACTTGTTGCTGATAGGTTTCTGCCATGTCTACCACATCCTTTTCCTGAAGATCCGATGACGTGCTCACGATGCCCGGAACAAAGCACACGTTCTCGTCGAGATCGCTGACGAAACGCGCGATAAGCCGCACCGTATTGTTCAGATCGCTCATGCAAACAACCTCGGTGGGCGTGTGCATATAACGAAGCGGCACCGAGATGAGCCCACAGGGAATTCCACCGCGCGTCACTTGAATCGCGCGTGCATCGGTGCCCGTGGCGCCGGGCTCCGCCTCGATCTGATAGGGAATCCCCTCACGCACGGCAGCTGCCACCAAGCGGTCGAAGACAACAGGATTGATATTGGGTCCACGCGCGATCACGGGACCGCCGCCGCAAACGATGTTTCCGTATTTGGTCTTTTCGATGCCCGGATAATCCGTCGCATGCGTGACATCAAAGGCGATCGCCACATCGGGGCACACACTGTAAGCGCTCGTCATCGCCCCGCGCGTGCCGATTTCCTCCTGCGTGGTCGCCGCGATGATGAAATCGCCCTTGTTCGCGCGGCCGGCAACGCCCGAGGGGGTTTTAGTGCCGGAAGCGCTTCCCATGCCGGGTTTGCCTTTCGCAAGCTTTTCCATGACACGCATGGCCACCCATACGCCGCATTTATCGTCGAAAGCGCGCGAGACTGCCATCCCATCGCCGAACTCCTCAAAGCCCACGCCAAAGGTGATCTCGTCGCCGATGCGCACGAGCTTTTTCACCTCTTCCGCCGGAAGTCCCAGATCGATAACCATCTTATCGAGCGGCGTCACCGTCTTGCGCTCATCCGCATCGATAAGATGAATGGGCTTTCGACCAACGACGCCTCGCAGTGTTTTGCTTTGCGTATGAACATCCACGCGCATCCCGGGAAGGATAGCCGCGTCCACACCGCCAACAGCCGAAACGCTGAGGAAGCCTTCGTCATTGATATAGGTGACCATGAGACCGATCTCGTCCATGTGCGCGGCGAGCATCACCGCGGGCACGGCTTCACGATTGGAGCCGTTCAAGCGCACTTGCACCGACCCCATGGAGTCGGTGGCGATTTCATCGGCGATCGGAGCCAGATGGTTTCTCACGATATTCGCAGCTGCAACCTCACAGCCAGTCGGCGAAGGCGCCTCGAGAAGCGCTTTGAGTAACGCTATATGCTTTTGTTTCAAGAGCTCATCCTCCTTGTGTGGTTGCGGCCTTCCCGATGACGGAAAGGCCGTTGCATGGTTCGATTCTCTTGCGTGACGCGCATCAATTATTTGATTCGCTCTATATTAGATGATATTCGTTAATTGGTGTTGACCGCATCGGTGACAACCGCATCCTCGTAAGCCGTAATCTCTGAATCGTAGGGAGTGATGGCCTCCTCGCCACCATGACGCACGAACTCGCAGGTATCGACGGATATCTGACCGGGATACGATGACGCGATTTGCGTGAACGTGGCTTTCACGATATCACCAGGCTGCAGGTCGGCAAGCGGAATCTTCTCACCGTTCTCGCCGACGATTCCATTGGCGATATGCATGATGAGGATTTGCGGC
>CANQTB010000063.1 GCA_947626665.1 uncultured Eggerthellaceae bacterium | reverse complement strand
GAGAAGGGCTGGGCATTTGAGGCCGATTCCCTTGAAGAGCTTGCCGAGGTCATGGAAGTACCAGCCGACACTCTCGTTGCCGAGGTTGAGCGCTTCAACGGATTTGTCGACGCCGGCAAAGACGAGGACTTCAATCGTCCGATGGCGACTGCGACGAAGATCGAGGGCGACAAATACTATGCGATCAAGCATCAGTCGTCCATCCTCGCGACGGTCTCCGGCTTGGTTGTGGATTATAACTGCCGCGTGCTCGACTACGACAACGAAGTCATCCCCGGCCTCTACGCTGCGGACGGTGCGTCGGGCGGCTTCTTCCACACCAACTATCCGCGTCATATTGCAGGCCCGTCTGTCGGGCGTTGCGTCACGTTCGGTTACGTTTCCGGCCAAAGCGCCGCACAGGGGGTGTAAACCATGAAGAAGTCTTTACGTATAAAGGCACTGGTTGCAGCGTGCGTGGCGCTGGCCTTTGCCGTGTGCCTCGCGATTGGCTGCTCGCCTGCATCAAGCAGCAGTAGCAGCACCAATGCTCAGGCGAGTTCGGGCGATCTGGCGGCTACCTATACCGTTCATGCCGACAACGCTGAAAACGGAACGGGACTAGCCGCCTTCCATACGGCGCTCGGCCAAGATTGCGAATCCTGCCATGTGGGAGATCTGACGGCTGAGCTTGCGGCGATGGGCATTGAGGGCGAGCCCGACTGCGCGAGCACCTATTATGATGACACGGCGACCTGCCTTGGTTCCACGTGCCATGTGAGCTGGGACGCCCTTGCGGAGAGGACCGCCGACTTGGGCGATTACAATCCGCATGATTCCATTCACGGCACCATCACATATTGCAACGAATGCCACAAGGGCCATGCGGCTCAGAAGGACATCTGCGGCGAGTGCCATCCCAATGGCGGCCAAACGATGACGACCGACTAAGAGTCTCATCGAATCGAGGGGCGGATGCTGCAATCGGTTGCGGCACGGCCCGTCTTTGAACGAGAGAGCTCCGCTGTTCTCTGCGAAGGGGAACGGCGGGGCTTTTGTTTTGTGCCAACGGGGCTTTTGCCGTTTGCTGAGTAGGCGCACGCCTCGAACGGGCATAAGTCCCCAACGGCCCCAACGCGCGCCCAATGGCGCAATGTTGGCCGTGCATTGGCTTTCGAAAGCGCTACACTAAGGAAAACAAAACGGTGTAGGGAGCGTGGGGGTTCGTTAACGCACGAGCGCTAACGTGCTCGCGTGCGCGCTCGCTCCAGTGAAAGTTTCTTGGAAGGATGGCGCTTCTCATGCGAAAGTTCAAAACGGAAAGCAAAAAGCTTCTCGATCTCATGATCAACTCGATCTACACGAACCGCGAGATCTTTCTCCGCGAGCTGATCTCGAATGCCTCCGATGCCATTGACAAGCTGTATTTCCGCAGTTTGACGGACAGCTCGGTTTCGATCAATCGCAACGACCTCACGATCACGGTTGCCTACGATGCCGACGCCCGCACGGTCACGGTGAGCGACAACGGCATCGGCATGACGAAGGAAGAGCTCGACAAGAACCTCGGCACGATCGCGCATTCGGATAGCATGCAATTCAAAGCCGAAAACGGCGAGGAGGCGCCCGCTGACATCGATATCATCGGGCAGTTCGGCGTCGGGTTCTACTCCGCTTTCATGGTGGGAAGCCGCGTGCGGGTGGTTTCGCGCGCCTATGGCAGCGATGAAGTGTGGGCATGGGAAAGCGACGGCGTGGAGGGCTATACGATCGAGCCTGCATCACCGGCCGAGCGTCCCGAGCACGGCACCGACGTCGTCGTCTTCCTGAAAGAGAATTCCGGCGACGACAACTATGATCACTATGCCACCGAATACGGGCTTACGAGCCTCATCAAGCGCTACAGCAACTACGTGCGCTATCCGATCCAGATGGCGGTCACGAAGACGCGCCGCATCGATCCGCCAGAGCCGGCTGAAGGCGAGGCGGGAAAGGCTGTCGAGGGAGGTAGCGCGGATGGGGTCGCAGAGGCCGCCGCGTCTGCCCAGCCGAAGTTCGAGAGCTATGTGGAAATCGAGACCATCAATTCGATGATTCCCATCTGGAAGCGCAAGGGCAGCGAGGTCACGCGTGAGGAATACAACGAATTCTACAAGACGGACTTCCACGATTTCGAGGATCCGTCGAGGGTGATCACACTCCATGCGGAGGGTACGCTCACCTACGACGCGCTGCTCTTCGTGCCGAGCCATGCACCGTATGATCTTTACAGCAAGGATTTCCAGAAAGGTCTTGCCCTCTATAGCTCGAACGTGCTCATCATGGACAAATGCGAGGAGCTGCTTCCCGATTATTTCGGCTTCGTGCGCGGCGTGGTTGATTCCGCCGACCTCACGCTCAATATCTCGCGCGAGACGCTGCAGCACAACGGCCAGCTCCATGCGATTGCGCGGCGCATCGAGAAGAAGATCAAATCCGACCTGCTCGACATGCGGGACAACGATCGTGAGGGCTACGAGAAGTTTTTCGGTGATTTCGGACGGGCGCTCAAATTCGGCATCTACAACACCTACGGGCAGGCGAAGAGCACGCTCGAAGACCTGCTTCTGTTCTATTCCGCTCGCGAGAAGAAGCTCGTCACGTTAGAGGAATATGCGGCGGCGGCACCTGAAGGGCAGGAATACATCTACTACGCGACGGGAAACAGCACCGCGCAGCTTGCCCAGCAGCCCGTGGTGACCACGGTCTTGGCGAAGGGCTACGATGTGCTGCTTTGCCAGGAGGACGTGGATGAGTTCTGCCTCATGACGATGATGGCCTACCACTTTGAAGGCAAGGAAGACGAAGGCTCGGAAGGCGCGGAAGGCGCGGAAGGCGAAGGAACGGCCTCCGACGCCGCCGATGAGAAGGCTGCCGAGAAGAAGGACGAACAGAGCGCTTCAAGGGCGCGCGACTTCAGCTTCAAAAACGTCGGAGCAGAAGATGTGGGGCTTGCCACCGAGGAGGAGAAGAAGCAGGCGGAAGAGGCGACAAGCGCGAATCAGGCGCTGCTCGATGCGATGCACAATGCGCTCGAGGGCAAGGTGGAGCGCGTGGTCGTTTCCACTCGCCAAACCGAATCGCCTGCCGTCATCACCACCGAGGGCGATCTTTCGCTCAAGATGGAGCAGATGCTGCAAACGATCGCCATCGGCTCGCAGGAGGCGCCGAAGTCCCAGCGCGTGCTCGAGCTGAACCCACAGCATGCGGTGTTTGCGAAGCTCCAAAAGGCGCAGGAAGCAGGGGAGGCTGACAAAGTGAAGCTCTATGCGGGCATCCTCTATGACCAGGCGCTATTGGTTGAGGGCCTTCCCGTCGACGACCCCATCGCCTTCTCGCAGGCCGTCTGCAGCCTCATGGAATAGGCGCGGGAGCGTTTGCATAAACGGTGCGATTGGTGGCCGTTGTTGAGTGCGCTTGGGGAAGCCGCGCAGCTGCGAGATCGCGCTATCCAACCCCGATACAGCGGCGTCGGGATCGCGCAGCTGCGAGACCGCGCTGTCTAACCCCGATGGAGCAGCGGCGAAAGCTCTCCGTTTGAGAGGATCGCTATGCGGCTCGTTGCGCGCGAGATCGCGGTGTAAAGGCGTCGGCGTGAGCGCTCGTCGCTTCCATAAGCAGTGGCGGAGGCATCGGGGATGATCACGGCATCGAACTCGAGTCCTTTTGCGAAGGGGAGAGACATCACAGCCAATCCCTTCTCCGGAAGTTGGCTCTGTGCGCTCACGAGCGGCAGATTGAAGCGTTCGGCGATGCGGATCGCCTCATCCTCGGTCGCTGCGATGACGGCGCCGATGCCTGCTGAATCAGCGCTGCCTGCCAGCTCCTTTTTGAGCGACAAGACGGTATCCACCAACGCCTTCTCGTAGGCGCTTTGATCACGATATTCCCTGATAGCCACGGGCGTTCCCGCACGGCGCACGGAATCGATCGCGATGCGGTCCTGCTCGTCAGCGAGTGGCGCGAAGAGCGCGGTGATCTCCGGCGTCGAACGATAGCTCGTCAGCAGTGCGCACGAGCTGACGTTATCGCGCCCGCGTGCCTGGGCAAAAATCTCGAAGATTTCCTCGAAGGTGGCGCATCCGTCATAGATGGCCTGGTTGGGATCGCCCAAGAGGAGGAAGTGCGCAAGAGGAAAAAGCTGCGTGAGGAGCATAAGTTGCGCAGCCGTGTAGTCCTGCACCTCGTCGATGAGAACGTAACGCGCTTCGGCATCTCCCGCGCCCGAGAAGAGAAGGCGCAGGTAGGCACGTTCGATGGGCTTCAGGCCGCGTCCTCCGAGGATTCTTCGTGCCAAGCGACGTGTCGAGATCCATGATGCATTGTCGACCGCCGTATGAGCTGCCGCATACTTTTCCTCAAGATAGATAAGCCCTGCTTCGCGCACCTCGTCTTTATCGTCGGTGTCGATGGGATGACCGAAGAGGCGGCATTGCTCCTCGATTTCCATCTCGTCGATGGCGTAGAGAACATTTTCGCTTGTCGCTTCGTTTTTGATCATCTGGTCGAGGCGATCATGCAGCTCCTCATTCACGCATTCGCATTGCCGGCGGCTGCTTTGCACTCGGCTGAACTGTGCGGCGATTTTCGCGATATCGGGCGCGGAGATGATCACCTCGTCCTTCCAGCGAAGAGCGCGGCAATCTTGTGGCATGAGGCGCGCGGTCTTGCAGGCCCTATCGATCTCGCGGAGCCGTGTGACGGTAGTGGCGCCATCGCCGCGATCGTCGGGGGAAATGCCCCAGCGTACGGCGATGCTTTGCCAGGTGCCGGTTTGCGGATTGTGCTCGCCCATGCTGGGGAGAACGTCGGAGATATAGCGCGAGAACACATCGTTGGGCGTGATGAGATGAAGCTGATCCGGACGAAGGGTCGCGCGGTTTTGGTAAAGCAGGTAGGCCACGCGCTGAAGGAGAACGGAGGTCTTCCCGCTTCCGGCAATACCGCGCACGAGCAGGGCAGGCACGTCGGCATGGCGAATGACGGTATTTTGCTCCCGCTGGATGGTGGTCGTGATGGATTTCATCTTGGAAGAATGCGACCGCGTGAGCGCGCGCAGCAGCAGGGGGTCCTCAATGGCAACCGTGGTGTCGAAATAGGCGAGGAGCTCATCGCGTTCAATTTCGAACTGGCGGCGCAGCAGCAAGTCGACGTGGACGGTGCGCCCGTCAACCTTGTATGAAGTCGGCCCCATGCTCTGGTTGTAGTAGGTTTCGGCGACCGGAGCGCGCCAATCTACGATGAAGAGGCGGCCCGTCTCGTCATTCATGCCGCAAACGCCCAGATAGATATCGCGTGGCGGGCGATCGGGCGAAAGCTGCAGCGTCACTTTGGCGAAATACGGCTGCTTTAAGAGCAAGCGCGTGCGGTCGAGGCGCTCCTCGGCTGTTTGCGAGGCGAGGTTATAGGAATCCACGATGCGATTGAGCGATTCGATATTTGCGAGAGTCTCAAGCGTGGAATCGAAGTCGGCAAGATCGACGGTGAGTTCCTCGGCCATATCGGCCTTGTCGGTGCGGGCGCCTTCCCCGATGGAGGCCACTTTGTTCTCCTGTTCGGCCTCGATACGGAGAAGTTTCTGATAGACGTGCGAGAGATGCTCTTGCTCGGCGATTCTGTTCTTGTCGGGCATTATTTTGCTGCTTTCCTTTCGCGTGCCTTCATGACCTCGCCTTTCTCGCAACGATTGCCCCATGCGTCCACGAGGTCTTTGTCGCGATAGACGAGGATGATCTCGCAGTTATTGGCGCATTTTCCGCAATGGGTCTCGCGCGTTGTGTAGGCAAAGTCGAGCGCTGCCTCAAAATCGAAGGCGCCGCTGGCGAATGCGCCGCCCTCGGAAGTGTCGGTTGCAGAAGCTCCTGCGTCGCGCGCGAGAAGTGCCACGCCGTAGGCGCCCATGAGATGTCCGTCGGCATCGACGATGACGGGCATATCGAGCAGCCGCTCAAATGCCGCCACGACGCCGACGTTTTTCGAAACGCCGCCCTGAAACACCACGGGCGCTTCGATCTTTTTGCCTTTCCCCACGTTGTTCAGGTAATTTGAGGCCACCGCTTGGCAAAGCCCTGCAATGATGTCCTGCCGCGCGTAACCCACCTGAATCTTGTGAACGAGGTCGCTTTCCGCAAACACCGTGCAACGTGCGGCGATGTTCGCAGGATTTTGCGAGGTGAGGGCTATCTCGCCGAATTCCTCCACCTCCACGCCGAGGCGATGCGCTTGGCTCGAGAGGAACGAGCCGGTGCCTGCGGCGCACAGCGTGTTCATGGCGTAGTCGACGGCGATGCCACCTGATACGCAGATGATCTTGGAATCCTGCCCGCCGATTTCGAGGATGGTGCGTACGTCGGGATGCACGTAGGTGGTTCCCACGGCATGGGCCGTGATTTCGTTCTTGATAACCGAAGCGCCAAGCATCGCACCAACGAGGCGGCGGGCGCTTCCCGTGGTGCCGGCCCCGCGCACCTTCACATCGCCCTCATCGATCTGCTCGCGCAGCTCGGCGATGACGTTCTTCGTTGCCTGTGCCGGATTTCCCTCGGTCCAGAGATAGGAGCGTGCGATGATCTCGCCGCCGTCATCGATGATGACGCCTTTCGTGGAAATCGATCCGATATCGATGCCGAGAAACGCTTCGGTCATAAATGCTTCTCCTTCTTCATGGCGATCATGTCGTAGAACGCCTCCAAACGCGTGTCGAGCCCCGTGTCGCTTGTTTGGGCGTCGTAGGTTAAATAGAGGATGGGCATGCCGTAATCGGCGCTTACCTGCTGCAGGACGGGCACGCAGTCGATCTCGGGCGTGCAGCCGGCCGATTTCGCATGCACGACGCCATCGAAGCCCTGCTGCGCATAGGAAAGCGCCGCCGCCACGGTCATCGTGGAGGTGGGCCCCATGTCGTAGAGGAGGTATTTGCTCGCCCCACGGCGCAGGTTCGGCTCGTTGTAGTGCGTGTAGCGGTTTGTGAAGTTGATCATGCGGTGAATTTCGATGCCCATATCGGTGAGCTTTCGCTCCAGATGAAGATTGCTGTTCTCGTCGATCGCGGTGAAGAATTCGCCCACGACGCCGATGCGCAGCGGGTTTTCGGGCTTATCGAGCGCAATCTCATGGAAGCGCTCCATCGCGATGCGAAACGCCTCGGTGATATCGCGGTCGGTTTTGCAGGCGTCGAAGGCATCGGAAAGCGCCGTCCATGCGCGGTCGAACGATCCCTTCTCCACCTCGAAGCCCCGGTTCGCGAGATAGAAATCGTGGGCCTCGTCGAGCTTGCTCATCATGCCGCCCGTTGCGATCAGCTGGCGCACGGCATGGGGGATGTTGAGGTCGGGGTTAACGACCTTGAGCACTTCCTTCGCCCAGCCGACATAGCCCTTTTCGATGCCGTGGGAGAAATTGAGCATCGTGAACTCGTATCCAAGGTCGCGCAGGATGGATTCCTGCAGCTCGCCATAGTAGCCGAGGCGGCATGGCCCGCCTGTTTGGACGATGATGTCGGCTCCAAGCTCGAGCGCTTCGATGAAATCGCCCAAGATGTGCTTAAAGGGCGTGCACACGTAATCGCTTGAATAGAGCGAGCCGAGTTCGATATTGCGGTCGGTGGGATCGGGCAGGCGGAGGTATTCGCAGTCGAGCACCTGCTCGATGAAATATTTGAACGCCGGCGCATAGTAGCTGTAGCGGAATATCGCCACCTTCGTCGGCTTATGACGGAGCTTCTTCTTCAGATGCTGCCTCGGGCGGAGCCGCGGCTCGCGCTTCTTTTCGGTGTGCAGCGCGACGGAGGACCGTACGCGATCGCCGACCTCATGGATTTTAGGCATCGGCATGGATGTATCCTCCCTTGCGTTGGAATCGCAGGATGTCGATGAAGCTTTCTACACGCGTCTCGATGCCGGCGGTACCGCTTTGGGCGTCGATGAGAAGATTGAGGATCGGCGTGCCCTGAATGCATCGCATGATGGCGTCGTCGGTCATCGAATCGGGTCCGCAGGGGAAAGCGCTCACGAGAACGATGCCGTCGATGTGGTCTTGCAACAGCATGATCGAGCCGATGAGCTCGCGGTTGACGACCCACGGGATCGTGTCGGAGAACTCGAAGCTTTCCTTGAAGGTGCGTTCGTGCCGCGTTTCGTCGGCAAAGATGATCTGGCAGTCGAGGCGTTCGAGCGCATCGATCACCGAACCTCCGAGGAAATGATCGTGTGCGATATAGGGATGCGCCGCAAAGAGAATCGTGAGGGGAGGTTCCGTTGCCGGCTTGCCCTCCTTGCTGCTTTTCCTCGCCTGGCGTTTGAGCTGGGTGATAAGGCGAAGCGCCTCCTCCTGCGCGTTGGCGCGTGCTGCATCTTCGGCTTCCTGCGCTTTCAGCGCCTCTTTGATGGCGCGCTTCGTTTGGGCGGGCGTCGCACCGAGGCGCTGCGCGAGCTCGGTGTAGGCGGAAATGACGGTCTTCTTGTCGGAGATGTCGGTTACCTCGCAGGTGAGAATGCGGATTCCCGCATGGAGGCGGCCGTCTTTCACATAGCGTTCCTGAGCGAATGTGTTGCGAACGAGATCGGGAAGGGATTGGAATTTCGTGCAGAAGCCGCAGCGCACGTTCCAGCTTGCATAGCAGGGAACGAACACCGCATCGCAGGTGGTGAGCAAGCTTTCCACATGGCCGAGATAGGCCTTCGAGGCGAGGCAGCATTCATCGATCGAGCGCGCCGTTCCCGCCTCGAGGATCGCCTGATCGGTTTCGCGGCTGTAGACGACGCGTCGCCCGAGGTTCTCGAAGAACGTCGTCCAGAACGTCCGATAGCGATAGAACAGGAGGGCGCGCGGAATGCCGATGATGCGCACGTCGGCATAGTCGGTTTTTAAGAGCACGTTATTCACCGCTAATTTCCCCGAGAACCTTTCCCTGTTATGAGCACCCCCTTTGGGCGAGGTGGCGCTCATGTGAAATCAAACTGAACAATAGTATCACTAATTTGTTCCGCCGTTTTGACAAACGGCGGAACAAGCTGGACAAGCAGACCGCCAAGAGGATTACGGCGAAGCTAAGGGAGATTTCCCGGCTTGACAATCCAAGAAGCATGGGAAAAGCTCTTGCTGGGAACATGGCCGGCCTATGGCGCTATCGCGTTGGCGATTACCGGATTGTGTGCGACATCGAGGACGATGTGCTCCTGATTCTCGTAGTAGATGTGGCGCACAGGAGCACGATTTACCAAAGATGGTGAAAAACGAAGCGCATTTCCGATGTGAAAAAAGTCCTCTATTCCGAGCATCCCGCCGACCCGCAGAAAGATCTGCTTACTTCTCTCAGAATGGCTAAAATGGAAGGCAAAAGAGAAGATGCCGGTTTTCGCGGGCAATTGGACCGCAGGCAGCATAAGAACGAGAAGGAGCGTTTCAATGGATCGTGCACATCACCTCAGCTGGAAGCTCGTCACCTGGGTTTCGGCATGCGCCATCGCGCTGATGGGGCTTTCGCCCATGGCCTTGGCCTACGCGGTTTCACCCGACCAGGCAACCGAGGGCGCTCCTGCGCCGCAAGCAGACGGCACCGCCGAGACGGGCAACGAGGCGAATGCGAGCGGTGCTGTGGATTCGGAAAATGCTGAAGGAGCCAACGGGACGGGCGCAGACAACGCCTCTGAGCCGGAAGACGGGGCTTCAACCGATAACGCGCAGGACGAGGGCGATCTGAGCAGCGGGGGCAGCTCGGTCGGCGAG
>CANQTB010000062.1 GCA_947626665.1 uncultured Eggerthellaceae bacterium | reverse complement strand
GGCTGGGCCGCCAGGATTCGAACCTAGATAGCTGGAACCAAAATCCAGAGTCCTGCCGTTGGACGACGGCCCAAGAAAAGAGTTTTTTCATTGTAGCAGGCTTGATTGCGCTTAACCATACCAATCTGAAGGTACTCAGCCCTCAAAAGCGCTCAAAAGCCTCTGAAAGGTTTCGGATTTCCTGCCGATACGGTAGTCAAATATATTGGGAAACGCCTCATGTTGACAGCTCCGCGAAATCTCATGTCTCGACCGTGAATCCTTCATAACTGTTTGCTATACTCTTACTTAACGAGACCGACTTGTGATGGATCAGTGCTGGGTTCCCGAATGGGAGTAGGCTTTACGGCTTAGAATCCTTTGCCCCTTGGGTCAGGTCTCGTTCTTCTTTTTCTGCTTGTTTTTCAGTATGTAAATGACATTTTTCGGATCCTGCCTGATCAAATCGAAAATAAAATCAATGGTCTTTTGTGAATACGTATATTGGATAGAGCTACTCTTATTGCCAAGACGGTGAGCATACCCGTACTGATCGTCTTGCTTGAAATCATAGAATTTCATAAACAGAGCCCAATCGTTCTTTGTGAAGTTCTTTGCAACGCCTCCTGCTTCAAGAACGATCCCCGCTCTTTTAAGCCTTCTATTGATCTGCTCGACAATCGAGCTGACGGTAAAGGGATGGGTGTTCTTCGGATCCTTGAACTCACTTATGATCGTTGCCGGTTTGTCGGATTCCGGATCTATTGAAACAGTAAAGTCAGCACGCGATCGATCCTTAACAATAGCAACCTCGGTTCTTAATAAGATCGAATATCGACCGTTTTCATTTTCGGCCTCTTGCTGTCTTATCTTCGCCTCATTAAACAAGAACTTCTCAGCTACATCGGGAGAATACTTCAAACGGATCGTGTCAATATCGATGGGGTCAGCAGACATCGAGAGCATGAGAAGATGATGAGGTACCCTGTCTGAAAGACTAACGCCGTGGAATTCAAAGAGTTTTTCATCAACTCGGTATTTTGCAGTCGGGCGATTATAAAGTTCGATAGCGAGAAGAAAAGCCTCCAGTGAATTATCCAATAAACGCTGAACCGATCTGCTGTTGTCTTCACTTTCACTCATTACACAATCCTTTGATTACAGTGAGGCGAGGGATTCGGCAGCGGTTTCTGAGCCGAGATCGATGGCGCGTTGGTAATACTCTTTCGCCAGCGCAGGGTCGCTTTCGCGATAGTAGTCCGCCAAGAACTCGAATTCTTCCGGCGTATCAAGCTCGGGCGTATGGTTCTCGTCGAGCGCCTGCGCCAACAGTCGCACCGCCCTATCGGGGTCTTCCTCAGCGATGAACTGCGCAAGGTTGCGCGGCGCATAATCCACATCGCCCGCTTCAATCGCCTGCTCGTAGAGCTTGATCGCCCGCGCACGGTTCTTGTCCTGAATGAGGCGCGCCAAGTTGTTCGGCGCATAATACGTGTCGCCATGCTCGATGGCCTGCTCAAAGAGGCTCACTGCGCGGTCGAGATCGTCGTTTTCAAGCAGCAAGGCGAGGTTGTTATAGGCGTACAGCTCCTCCCCCGCCTCAATCGCGCGCTCGAACAGTGCTTTGGCCGCCTCGCGATCTTCGCCCTGAACGAGAAAGCCCAGCGTGTTCATCGCCTCGGGGTTTCCCGCCTCCACCGCCCTCCCAAGCAGCTCCTTCGCGCGCACTGGATCGCTTTCGCGAACCATGAGCGCCAGCTCGTAGGGCGCCGCATAATCATCGCCCTGCGCGATCGCCTCCTCATACATTCTTTGCGATAACTCCGGATTGTCATCCTGTAGGAAGTTCGCGATCACATAGGAAGCTTCGGCATTACCCGCCTGCGAGGCCATGTCGAGCAGCCGCGCTGATTTCTCGGGGTCGGTTTCCGCGCATTCCTTTGCCGCGGCAAAAAGCTCTTCTCCCGTTTTCCCCGCGTACTCCTGCGCGAGGCGCGCTCCTGCGTCGGCATCGGCATCGGCGAAGGCGTTTTCACGGGGCGCCTCCTCCGCTATTGCGGCAGGTTGCGCCGACTGAACTCCCTCGTCCTGAATGCCCTGAATGTCCGAATTATTCTCATGAAACTGCGACATGGCGGCTCTCCAATCCTTACGTTGCGGACCTCGCGAACGCCCGCCCTCGCCCCGATACGTGCTTTCTTGTGCTATTCCCTCGCTATTCGGCAGCAGGCTGGAACGTATCGCGGTCGGGCGCGAAGGAGCGCATCGCATCGATCGTACGCGAAAACAGCTCGTCAAGCGGCCAGCCAAGCATGTCCGCCCCTTGGCTGATGACGTCGCGCGAGCAGCCCGCCGCGAAGCGCTTGTCCTTGAATTTCTTCTTGAGCGACTTCACCTCGAAGTCCATGACGCTTTTCGAAGGCCGCATGACGACTGCCGCACCGATAAGCCCCGTCAGCTCGTCGGTGGCGAAGAGCACCTTCTCCATTGTGAGCTCGGGCGCAGGGCAGTTCTCGTTGAAATCATAGTTGTGCGTTTGGATGGCGTGGATCAGCTCTTCGGTTCCGCCCGCCTCGCGGATCATCTCCGCGCCGCGCAGCGTGTGGTCTTCCGCCGTGGGATATTCCTCCCAATCGACGTCGTGCAGCAGCCCGACGAGCCCCCAAAAGTCCTCGTTTTCCGGATCGTATTCGCGCGCGAAATAGCGCATGACGCCCTCGACCGTTTGCCCATGTTCCAGATGGAAGGGGTCTTTGTTGTGCTCTTTCAAAAGCTCGAAAGCCTGGTCGCGCGTCAGTCCTGCTTCCAAAGTTGCCACGATCGCTCTACCTCCCCGATTCGCCCACCGTTGAAGGGCTGCGGGATTAAGCTCCTCGTCGCCCTCCGATGATCATATTCTGTCGTCCTCCAGCGCCTGCCATACGACATACGTCGTACGACATTACATGAAGGAAATTCCCAATGCGCTGATTATAAGGCCGCCGAGCACACCGAGAACATACAGCGCGCCGACAATCGCAAAGTTTTGCCACATCGGGCGATTCGATCGGAAGAGCACGATCAGCCCCACGCCCGCCGCCGAAAGCAAACCGCCGAACATCGCACCGGCACCCAGCACGCCTTCCACATACAAATCGGCGATCACGATGGAAGCCGCGCAATTTGGAATGAGGCCGACGAGCGTTGCACCGAGGATTGAAAGCACCGCGTTCTGGCTGAGGAAATCGCCGAGGACATCTTCGCCGACCCCTTCGATGATCGCATTCAGCACGAGCGTGATGATGAACACGAAAAGCGTCACCTGCGCCGTATGGATGAGCGCGCTCTTCACGATGGACGCCCAACCGCCGTCGTGGTCGTGCGCGTGGTCGTGGTGATGGTGCTCGTGATCGCAACCTTCGCCACAATCGTCGAAACGCTCATAGATAAGGCGCGGATTGTGGGCGCAGGTCTCGCAGTCCTGCTGGCAATGGCAATGGTCTTGCTCGCACAGCTCGTGGATGCGAAGCGACTCGTTGTTGCGATGGAGGGCGCGCATCACACCATCCACGGCAAAGCCGACGATCACCGCGAATACGATCTTTGCCCCGAGGATCGAAAGAATGGTGGCGAGCGGCACCTGCTGCGCGATGAAGATGGGAAGCATCTCGTCGGAAGTGGAGAGCAGCACCGCGAACAGGGCGCCGATAGTCACCACGCGCCCCGCGTAAAGCGTTGCCGCAGCCGCAGAGAAGCCGCATTGCGGCACGACTCCGAGGATCGCGCCGAAGAGCGGTCCGGCAACTCCCGCACGGCGAATGGCCTCCTGCGTTTTAGCACCCGTGCGATGTTCCAACCACTCCATGGCAAGGTAGGTGACGAAAAGGAACGGGATCAAATACACCGTGTCGAAAACGGCATCTTCAAGCACTTCGATGATTATGTTCGCGGCTGGTTCCACACTTGCGTATTGTATACCCATAGGCGAGGGCGCGGCTGCTTGCGACTGCCTCCCCAGCAAGCGTTCATATGCCGCTTCCCCAACGAGCGATCATACGCCGGTTCCCCAACGAGCGCCCATATGCCGCTTCCCCAAATCTCCCCAAAGAAACGCCCCATCGCCTCTTGCGGGGAAGAAGCTGCGCGCAGCCTTTGATTATCTTTATAATATGCCGTGATCAAACGCAGACGCGACCGGAAAGGATGCGCCCCATGACCGTAACGCAACTCGACGCAGCACGTGCAGGCACGATCACCGAGGCGATGGAGATCGTCGCCGAGAAAGAGCATATCGACGCGGAAACCCTCCGCAAGCGCATTGCGAAGGGAACGGTCGCCATCCCCTGCAACATCCATCACACGGCGCTTTCGCCGGAAGGCGTTGGCGAGGGACTGCGCACGAAGGTAAACGTGAACCTCGGCGTTTCGGGTGACCTCGTGAACATCGATATGGAGCGCGAGAAGGTGCGCGTTTCGCTGGAACTGGGCGCGGAATCTATCATGGATCTTTCGAATCATGGGAAAACGCGGCCCTTCCGCCAAGAGCTCATCGCAACCTCATCCGCGATGATCGGCACCGTGCCGATGTACGACGCCATCGGCTATCTGGAGAAGGCGCTCATCAGCATCACCGCGGACGATTTTCTGGACGTTATCCGCGCACATGCGGAAGACGGCGTGGACTTCATGACGATCCATGCAGGCATCAATCGCCGCACGATCGACGCCTTCAAACGCACGGGACGCCTCACCAACATCGTCTCGCGCGGCGGGTCGCTCATCTTCGCGTGGATGGAGGCCACGGGCAACGAGAACCCCTTCTACGAGCACTTCGACGAGGTGCTCGACATCCTGCACGAGCACGATGTGACGATTTCCATCGGCGATGCGATGCGCCCTGGATCGACGCACGACGCCACCGACGCCTCGCAGATCAGCGAGCTGATCGAGATGGGCATTCTCACAAAACGTGCCTGGGAAAAGGGCGTTCAGGTGATGATCGAAGGGCCTGGGCACGTGGCGATCAACGAGATCGCCGCGAACGTGGAATTGGAGAAGCGCCTCTGCCACGGTGCGCCTTTCTACATCCTTGGGCCGCTCGTCACCGACATCGCCCCCGGGTACGACCACATCACCGCGGCGATCGGAGGTGCCATCGCCGGCACCGCAGGGGCGGACTTCCTCTGCTATGTGACCCCCGCGGAGCACCTGCGCCTGCCCGATGTGAACGACGTGCGCGAGGGCCTCGTGGCGACCAAGCTCGCGGCGCATGCGGCGGACATCGCGAAGGGCGTGCCGGGGGCACGTCGTCGCGACGACCTCATGAGCGATGCGCGCCGGCGCTTCGATTGGGAAACGATGTTCTCGCTCGCACTCGATCCCGTGAAGCCGCGCGAATACTTCGAATCCGCGCCGCCCTCCAACGAGGGCACGTGCACGATGTGCGGCAAGATGTGCGCCATGCGAACGGTGAACAACATCATGGACGGCCTCACCATCGACCTCGGCGACGAGAACGACTAACGGCGAGTTTGATGAAAATCATCAACTGCAGTTTATTCCCTGTCTTTCATAAAGGATCGGTTAAACGTATTCTTTTACTTACGTTTGCGTTCTTTTTTCTCGATACTTCGGGCTGGGTCGCAATATCTCTTGTAAGCAACAGTTTTAGAGAAACCATCAAATTTGTAGACCTAAGCGCTTCTCCTCTTTTTGTACTCGTCTCAGCGATCGTCTCTCTTGTTTTTGTGATGATAGGCCCGCGTACTCGCTCGCTTCGGTCGCATCCGCTCTCTTTTTACTTAGCAGCCCTTTTCACGTTAGGGGGTTTCGTTCTTCTTTGGATCCAAGGCTATGAGACTGTCAAGGTAATATGTTTTTGCGTTTACGCTGCCGGAAATGCCGTATACCTCTTCTTTTTACTAGAACTGTTAACCAAAGCGAGTTCTCTCGAAGCTGCTATGGTGATCGTTTTGAGTTCTCTCTTTTCCGTTATCCCTTCGGTTTTCCCATGGCTGATTTCCCAAGGTATGATTACTTTTCTTTTGACTACCGTACTTTCGATACTTTGCATCAAATATTTAGATGACACGTTGCCGGAAAAGGATCCCCCTCAGGACAATCGCACAATCGGCATCAATAAGCAGATGCTCATAGGGACAATCGTCGGCCTTTGCTTCGCAGGAATGATCGCTGGAATTACGCAGAGCATTTCACTTGCCGAGAACCGATCTGATGAGCTTTACCCGTGGATCTCGGGAATAATTGAGGCCATCTTGCTCGCTCTTTTAGTTCTTCCTTCCAATGACACAAACCTTTCAAGCGGCATCAAGATCATTTCCTCCCTTGTTATAGCCGCCCTTATCCTTCTGCTTTTCTCAAGTGCTTATAGCTATCTTGCCTACCTGCTCGCAAGTGTGTCGTATGGGCTGATCGTAAGTTTGGGCAACTACGTTTCCGTGCTCATCGTTAAAACGCGGTCATTCCCCCCGATGAGGGTTTTCGGGATCATGGGCGTTATGCTCTACTCGAGCTCTGCTGTGCTGATGCTATTTCTGATAACCGAAATCGACATAGCTAGCCGAGGTCTTATCGCGATATTCGCATTATCGTATGCCCTTGTCGCTCTTTGGCTTCTCAGCGACCGCGGCATCGATCTTCTCATCACGCCTCCTATCACCGCCGAATCAAGCGAGGCTCCTCTCCATAATGACTTTCCCACAAAGGCCCGTCATCTTTCCGATAAAATCGGGCTGACATCTCGAGAGGCCGATGTGTTTTATCTTGTCGCTTCAGGACGAAGCGTTCCCTTCATTGCAGAGAAGCTGGTCTTGAGTGAGAACACCGTAAAATCCTACCTTCAGAAGGTATATGCAAAGTGCAATGTGCATTCAAGACAAGAGCTCATCTCGCTTATAGAGAATACCTCTATATAACTTGGCCAAATCACATAACCTGAGGTCAAGCACTACATACGTTTCGTATGTGTTTCAAAAAATTCAGCAATTGAATACCTTTTACGCCTATTCGATAGGCCCATTTTCATTCACGCTTGTCTCGTCATAAAACGATCCTATCTGATCGATATAAAGGAGGTTGCTGTGAAGGAAACTCATACGCCAAACGGTTTGACTCGTCGCTCATTTCTCGGAATCGCTGCGGCAAGCGCCGCTCTTACCGCAGCGGGTCTCGCTGGCTGCGCGCCATCATCCGTAAACACCAAAGAACCCACTGCAGAGGTGGACAATACCGACGAAGCAGAAACTCCTTCGGTGACAGAAGATATGATCACCGAAACAAAGAGCTGCGACGTCGTTGTCGTCGGTATGGGAGTATCAGGCGTTGCCGCACTTCGGTCTGCAGCGGAATCCGGAGCCAACGTGATAGGGGTGGAAAAAACGAGTGTTGTCAATTGCCGTTCAAACATGTTCGCCGCTTTTAATTCGGATCTTTCTCGCAAGCTGGGCATCCAAGACATCGACCCGACGACGATTGGCAACGAGCTTATGATTCAGATGGCGCATCGTGGTAACTATCGCGTTATCAACACATGGTTGTCTCACTGTGGCGAGGCGTTTGAATGGTACGCCGGGGCAATGGACGACATCATGCTGGTAGGCCCCAATGACGATTACCCAGAAGATTTGGATCAGATTTACCTGTATGCTGAAAGCACCGAAGGTGATACATATCGATTCGGCATCGATCACGAACGGAGCTTCGCGGGCTGCGTGTGCGTAGGCGGAGGCAACGAAACACACCGTCCTATCTTGGAGGCGAATCTGCAGAAGGCTCTTGATACCGGAAAAGCCCAAGTTGTGTTTAATTCTCCCGCAGTTCAACTTGATGTAGAAGATGGTCGCGTGACGGGCGTAGTTTGCCACAACCTTGAAGATGATACTTACACGCGTTATGACGCGGCAAAGGGCGTCATTCTCGCCTCCGGCGACTACAGCTACAACGACGAGATGCTGCAGACCTATGCACCGTGGGTATATGCAAACAAGGATAAGTATCTCTTTTCGCATGAAGCCATGGATATGAATGGCACACCTGCGAGCATGGGAGATGGTCAGCTCATGGGCGTTCAAGCAGGTGGCCATCTTGATGTGGGGCCGCATGCCGTCATGGCGCACATCTTGCAATTCGGAGCCGATCAGTTCCTTGAAGTGAACGAACAAGGAAGACGCTTCTGCAATGAAGATCTGAGTATGACAAACATCGCGAAGATCATGGTTTCACAACCAGGTATGAAAGTTTTCCAGATATTGGATTCGAAGGCTGCAGAGTACTATCCACCGATCGATATGATGCTTGAATACATTCGGGGTTACGGCGACGGTGAAACTTATTCTGCTGAGGCAAATACGCTTGACGATCTTGCGATTCAATTGGGACTTGAAAACGATGCTGCAAAAACGTTCGTCGACGAGGTATCGCGCTTCAACGAGCTTTGCGAAAAAGGGCACGACGATGATTTTGGTAAGGCTGCGGAGAAAATGCACCCCATCATCGAGCCGCCATTCAAGGCAATCACCTACGATATGAGCAAGCACACTTCGGTAGACGACGTGAGCTGTATGCGCCTTTTGGTCACTATGGGGGGTTTGGAAACAAACGAGAATGCGCAGGTTCTTGATGACAAATTGAATCCTATCCCTGGCTTATACGCCGTGGGCAACACGCAGGGAGGAAGATTTGTCGACGATTACCCCTTTAGCCTTTCCGGAGCAAGCCATGGAGCTGCTTTGACCTATGGCTATTTAGCCGGAAAGCACATCGCTTCATAACCTTTATCGTTTTAGTTTGCAATTTGACACATAAGCCGTTCTGTCTGTTTTAGGCAGAGCGGCATCTTTTTAAGCAAGCTTCATCGCAATGAGGCGGTTGAGGGAAACGTGCTCTTCCGCTGCCTCGATAACAAGGCGCCTGTGAAGATCGGGCGGGATGCGAACCTGAAATTTTCCTGAGAAGGAGCGAACCGAGAGCGGTTCAGGAACCTTTTCTCCTGAGACTTGCATATCGGCAACAACCTCCTCAACAAGACTATGAAGCCCATTGATTGCTTCGCTTTGTGTTGGCGCAAGCCACGAAAGAGACGGCAACTCGGCCACCGTGGCAACATACTCGCCATCTTCGTTCGACCATACGACCTTATATGCATATTTATCTGCCACGTTCATCTCGCTACCCATTCAATAATATCTTCAATATTACTCATATGATACTAATAATAGTACTAGTCGTCTTATTCAAGAGTGTGGATAAAACATAAACAAAGGGCGCCCGGCTGTTTGGGTGAGCCAAGGACGCCCTTATTTTTGGCCGTTATTCGGTTTTAGCGCTTAGATGCTTTCGCGATCATCAGTGTTCTAAAAGCCTACTTACTGCGCTCGGCGCTCGCATTGTTGCAGCGCTTTCCTCTCGCACTTATTGCTTCACCGCATCACCGCATCACTGCTTTACTGCTTTACTGCTTTACTGCTTCCGCTACGGTGTGACCGGCAAGGCAACCATAGTAGAGAATCTGCGCGAAGTTATCGCCATGACGGCGCTGCGCACCGTTGAGGTTGCCAACGGCCTCGCCTGCTGCGAACAGACCCTCGATCGGCTCTCCGTTCGCATTGACAACATGGCCGGACGGATCGATTTCCACACCGCCCATGGTGTTTTGCACGTACTCACGCATTGCCATGATGGTGAATGGCGCTTGCTCCACCTTGCCGGTGAACATCGTCCTGCCGAAATCGGGGTCTTCGCCAGCTTCCACATAACCGTTGAACTTCTCCACCTCGGCAGCAACAACCGCACCGTCAAGACCCTGTGCCT